>JBEBGN010000142.1:0-8392 GCA_040081395.1 Longimicrobiales bacterium | reverse complement strand
GACCCGTCTGAAGTCCGGAGCCAGACACCCTCCCCTGCGCTCACCCGACCCACACGCGTGAGGCGGATGCCATGCTGCCGAGCGAAATATTCCGGGTCGACGGCGCCGGGATCGGTGACGAAGCAGAGCTCGTAGTCCTCGCCGCCGTGGAGAGCGGCATCGAACGCCGCGTCGGCACCCAGCGCGGCTACCGCCGCGGGCGAGACCGGGATGGCGCCGGCATCGAGGGTGATCCTCACTCCAGACGCCGCCGCGATGTGACCGGCGTCCCCCGCGAGCCCGTCCGAGATGTCGATGAGCGCATCCACCAACTCGTGCTCGACGAGGCAGCGAGCCTCCTCGATGCGCGGCCGCGGACGCACGAAGGCCTCGCGCAGCTCCGGAGACGGGGCCCCGCCCGACTCCCACACCCGCAACGCCGCGGCGCTTGCGCCGAGAGTACCCGTGACCCAGACGTCGTCCTCCGGCTCGGCGCCATCGCGAAGCACGGGCCAGGCAGCCCTTCCGAGCGCGACGACGTCGAGCACGAGCGGACCCGGCGAGCGCGACATGTCTCCGCCGATCACCTGTGCCCCGAGCGATGCCGCCAACTCACGCACACCCGCATGCACGGCCTCCACGTCCACGGCGCCGCCCCGCGGCGCGGCGAGCGAGACGAGCAGGCCCACGGGGGTCGCCGCCATCGCCGCGAGATCCGAGAGCGCGCTGGCGGCGGCCCGATAGCCGATCTCGTGGTCGGTGAGCCATGCGCGCCGGAAGTGCACGTCCTCGACGGAGAGATCGGTGGTGACGACCCATCCGCCTTCGAGCACCGCGGCGTCGTCCCCGGGGCCGACCCGGACTTCAGGGGGTAGCGCCGCGTCCGAATCCAGGAAGCGGCGAATGAGGTCGAACTCGCCGCCCGGTCCAAGTGCGATGCGTCGACGATTCGGGGAACCCATGCGTCAGCGCGCTGCGTCGGCATCGAAGGTGACGAAGGGCAGGTCGAGATCGGTCACCGGCTCGGCTCGCTCGCCCAGCGCGTCGGGAAGGTGGCGAATGACATCGGTGGGCACGAGCGCCACCCCCCGCCCCGCAAGTCGCGCGGCGCGCCCTGTGAGGTAGAGGCCGACCGCCCCCGCGAGCTGTGGGTCGAGCCCCTGGGCGAGTAGCGCGCCGGCGACCCCGGTGAGCGCGTCCCCCATGCCCGCGACCGCCAGATCCGAGGAGGACATGGAATCCACCAGCACGGGCGCGCCCGGCGCGGCCACCACCGAGGGCGCACCCTTGAGCAAGACCGCGCACTCGAAGCGCTCAGCTGCCGCACGTGCGGTCGCCGGCCGCTCCCTTTCGGCGGGTCCCGCCTCGGCGGCGGCGTCCAAGCGCGCCATCTCTCCGGGGTGCGGTGTGATCAGCAAAGGACGTGCGCGCGCGATCGCAACCAGTTCGAGTCGGCCCGCGGCCGCCAGGTTGAGGGCGTCCGCGTCGAGCACGGTTGGGCGGTCCGGACCGGACAGGACGGCCTCGAGCAGAAGGGCAGACGCCGCATCCGTTCCGAGCCCCGGCCCCACCGCGAGCGCATCGCTCTCCTCGAGCGCGGTCCGTAGCGCCGTCACTTCCGACGCGTCGACCCAGATCGCTTCGGGGACAGCGGCCTGCACGACCTCGCGGTTGGCCGCGTGCGAGCACACGCGCACCAGCCCCACACCGGCGCGAAATGCCGCTCTCGCCGCGAGCACGGCCGCACCCGCCATGCCCATACTCCCCGCGACGACCAGCAGCGAGCCCACGGCCTTCTTGTGCGTGTCCGTCCCCCGTATCGGGAGGCGCGCACGCGCCCACGTCGGGGTAGCTACCAACGCGCCGCACTCGGCGCGCTCCCAAGGGGGGAATCCGATCTCGACGGCAACCAGACGGCCGACGAGGGCCCTCGCGGGGTGGAGCAAGCTCCCGAGCTTCGGCGCACCGAAAGCGACCGTCAGGTCCGCGCGCGCGGCCTCACCCGGAACCGCGCCCGTGGCGGCATCGATCCCCGAGGGAACGTCGAGCGCCACCACCGGCCTTCCTGCCGCGTTCATCCGAGCGAGGGCCCGCGCCTGACGCTCTCGGGGAGCACCACTCGCACCCGTACCCAGCACTCCGTCGACGAGCACACCGGCCCCGCCAAGGAGCGCGCGCCACCCGGCCTCGTCGAGCTCGGAGTCCCGTTCGAGCGGCACCGGCCAACCGTGCAGGAGGTGATCGTCGGCGGTCCGGTCCCCGACCCACACGCCGCGTACGTCACGACCCCACGCCATCAGGGTGCGCAGGACCACGAGCGCGTCGCCCCCGTTGTTGCCGGTGCCTACGAGGGCGACAACGGGGCCCGCGGGGAAGAGGCGCTGGAGCACAGCGGCGCCCGCGCGCCCCGCGTTCTCCATCAGGACGGCTTGGGGAACCCCCGCGCTTTCGATCGCGTCCCGGTCGAAGGCAGCCGCTTCCGGACCTGTTGGCGCCGGGACAGCGCCCCGCGCATAGGGGCGAAGCGGACTAGGCATCGGCACCCCGCGGGGGGCCGATGCGGCTCGATGCGATGTGGGGGGGAGCGTCGCCGTCACCCAGGAAGGGGACGGTGGGTGCGCGGCCTACTTGTAACTCTGGCCGATCGTGCGACCGATCGTGATCTCGCCGTTGTCGATGCGGAGATTGAAACCGCACTCGGGGCTCGAGCAGACCCAGGCCTTGTATCGGATGGGCGCGCCGTCGCGTCCGTAGTCCGAGAGCGGCAGGAGAATGCCCTTCTCGCACTTCAAACATCGAGGAAAACCGCTCTGCTCCACCATGCGCATCCCCTCCCATCAGCGTGAAGTCGAATCGACTCGTCGGAGTGCCCCGCGCTCGACTGGGCCCGTTTCGAAGCCCAAGCCATGTCCGCCGCGGGTGGCGGCGGTCAGGCTCGAGCGTCCCAGGGATAGTTCAGGTCGAAAGCTTCTTCGAAGTCGAAGACGTCAGAGAAGTCCTCGAGCTGATCCTCATCCTGCTTGATCAAGATTCCCTGCTCGACCATTGCGAAGACGACACGGCCGACATCGTCCGTGTCGTGGATTCCCCAGTGCTGCAACACCGTCCGGGCCATCGGTCCGAAGCGCTCGAGCGCCAACTCGCGAACGCCCCCGGCGAGCTCCCGCCCCGTCACGTGGCGCGGCCCCTCGAGCGCATGGATCACTCGGTGGAGCGCCTGAAGCACGAAGATGTACGAGTGCGCATGGAAGCGCGGGTTGCGCTCCTGGAGGCGGTCCAGCACCTCGTCGGCGAACTGCAGGTCGGTCATGGGGGCAGAATGTGTGGAGGTGAAAGGACGTACGCCAGGTCGCCCCCCGACGCCTGCTACTCTACTGATACCATCTCCGGGTAAAGCGGAAAAGCCTGACAGAATTCCAGCACGGAAGCCCGCACTCGCTCGATCCGGGTTCGGTCCCCCGGTGCGGCCAGCACTTCAGCGATCCAGTCGGAGATCTGGCGCATCTCGGTCTCGCCCAGCCCGCGGCTGGTGATCGCCGGCGTTCCGATGCGGAGCCCCGAGGTCACGAACGGAGAGCGGGTCTCTCCCGGAACCGTGTTCTTGTTCATGGTCATGCCGGCGGCTTCCAGCGCGGCCTCGGCATCCTTGCCCGTGAGTTCCGGGTGGCTCGGCCGCAGGTCGACCAGCATGAGGTGGTTGTCGGTCCCACCGCTGACCAGGTGGAAGCCGTTCCGCGTCAGCCCAGCGCCGAGCGCCTTCGCGTTCGCGATCACCCGGGCTGAGTAGAGCGCGAAGTCGGGCTGTAGCGCTTCGAGGAATGCGACGGCCTTCGCCGCGATCACGTGCATCAGCGGCCCGCCCTGCATGAATGGGAAGACCGACTTGTCGACCGCCTTGGCGTGCTCCTCGGAGCAGAGGATCAACCCGCCGCGTGGGCCGCGGAGGGTCTTGTGCGTGGTCGTGGTGGTGACGTCGGCGTACGGGATCGGCGAAGGGTGGTGCCCCGTGGCGACGAGCCCTGCAATGTGGGCCATGTCGACCATGAGACGCGCGCCGACTTCCTTGGCCACGTCGGCGAAAACCGCGAAGTCGATCGTGCGTGGATACGCGCTCGCGCCCGCCACGATCATCTTCGGACGCTCGGCACGCGCGAGTTCGCGCAGTGCCTCGTAGTCGATGCGGCCGTCCTCGGCCCGGACGCCGTAGGGGATCACCTTGAAGAGCTTGCCGCTGAAGTTCACCGGCGCGCCGTGCGTCAGGTGACCCCCGTGGGAGAGGTTCATCCCCAGGATCTTGTCTCCGGGTTCCAAGAAGCTGAAGTAGGCAGCCATGTTCGCCTGCGCGCCGGAGTGCGGCTGCACGTTCGCGTGCGCCGCCCCGAACAACTTCTTGGCGCGGTCCCGGGCCAGGTCCTCGACCACGTCGACGAACTCGCACCCACCGTAGTAGCGCTTGTGGGGCACTCCCTCGGCGTACTTGTTCGTGAGCACCGTGCCCATCGCCTCGAGCACCGCACGCGAGACGAAGTTCTCGGAGGCGATCAGCTCGAGTCCATTCGCCTGTCGTCTGGCCTCCGAGACGATGGCGTCGAAGGTCTCGGGGTCGGCAGCGCGGAGATGGTCCATCATGGCTGATAGGTCCGTTGGAGGTGTCGAGCCTCTCGGAGCCGCTCCTCCGCCACCCGGTTCGCGGCGGTCTCGGTCGGAATACGCTCCGATTTGGCGAGGTCGAAGATACGAAGAAGTGTGTTGTAGATGTCCCCCGCCTTGCGCTTGGCGCGGTCGAGCGACCACCCCTGCAGCTCACCGTACACGTTGATGAGCCCACCCGCGTTGATCACGTAGTCGGGCGCGTACAGGATGCCCCGCTCGTGCAGGCCCTGACCGTGGACGGAGCCGGATTCCAGCTGATTGTTGGCGGCACCTGCCACGATGTCGACGTCGAGCCGGTCGATGGTGTCGTCGTTGATGACCGCCCCGAGTGCGCACGGGGCGAACACGTCGGCGCTCACCCCATGGATGGCGTCGGGGTCCACGGCCGCGGCGCCGAAGGTGTCCACTACTCGCCTCACGCGTTCGGCGTCGATGTCGGTCACGCTGAGACGTGCACCCTCCTGGGCGAGGTGCTCGCAGAGGTAGTACCCCACGTGGCCGAGCCCCTGTACCGCGACGTGTCGGTTCGCGAGCGAGTCGCTCCCGTACTCGACGGCCGCGCACGCCTTGATGCCCCGGTATACGCCGAACGCGGTGACCGGGGAAGGGTCCCCGGAGCCACCGACGAGGCCTGCGACGTGCTGGGTCTCCATCGCCACGAACTCCATGTCCTCCGGCGAGGTACCCACGTCTTCGGCGGTGATGTACCGGCCACCCAGAGACTCGATCGCGCGCCCGTGCGCGCGGAAGATCATCTCTCGGTCCTTCGTGCGATTGTCCCCCCAGATGACGCTCTTGCCACCCCCGAGGTTCAGCCCGGTGATGGCGGCCTTGTACGTCATGCCGCGCGCCAGGCGCAGGGCATCCACGACGGCCTCGCGGTCGCTCGCGTAGTTCCAGAAGCGCGTGCCGCCGAGCGCGGGCCCCATGGTGGTGTCGTGGATGGCGATGATGCCGCGGTACCCTAACGAGGGCTCGCTCCAGACGACGAGCTGTTCGTGGCTCCCTTCGGCCATCACCTCGAAGACGTCCCAACGCTTCTCGCGAGCGGTCATCAGGTCCCCTTGTCTCCCATGTCGCCCTGGTCGCCCATGTCGCGGAGCAGCTCGCGCGCGATCACGTGTCGCATGATCTCGCTCGTGCCCCCATAGATCTCCGTGCCCTTGGCGTCGCGAAGCAGCCGCTCCACAGGGTAGTGGCGCATATATCCGTATCCTCCGAACACCTGCACGGCCTCGTCGGCCGCCCCCGTCGCGGCATCCGATGCTGCCAGCATGGCGACGGCGGCACGCGCGGTCATTCCGAGCAGCCCGTGGCGCTCGGGCCCCGCACCCGACCTCACGACCGGGCCGAGCGCGAGCGCCGCGTCGAGCGTGAGCGCCCTACCCGCCGCGAGCCGCTCCGCCATGCGTGCGAGCTTCTCCTGGATGGCACCGAAGCGCGCGATGGGCTGTCCGAACTGCCGGCGTTCGAGCGCGTACGTTGCTGCGTGCTCCATCGCGGCGCGTCCGGTGCCGACGGCTTGCGCGGCTGTGCCCACGCGCCCGACATCGAATGCCTCCATGGCATGATGGAGTCCTTCGCGTTCGTCTCCGATGAGGTCCCCGGGCGCCACCGCGACGTCGCGCAACTCGATGCCCACCGTCTCCGATGCGCGCAGTCCGAGCGTCTGCTCGCGCTTCCCGACCTTGTACCCTGTGGCCGACGGGCGGACCACGAACGCCCCCGCTGCGCCGTCGTCGTCCGTGGCAGCGAAGACCACGACCAGTCCGGCCCGCGCGCCGTTCGTGATCCAGCGCTTCTCACCCGAGAGTCGCCAATCGGTCCCCTGGCGCGTCGCACGCGTTGCGAGCCGGCCGGGGTCGCTCCCCGAGCTCGGCTCCGACATGGCGAAGGCCCCCAGAGCCGCTCCCGAGGCGAGATCCGGAAGCCAGCGCCGTTTCTGCTCCTCGGACGCGTGCCGAACGATGAGCGTGGACACCGGCCCATTGTGCACCGCGACGCTGAGCGCCACCGACGCGTCTCCCCAGGCCAACTCCTCCAGCACCCCCACGTAGGTGGGGAAGTCGAACCCGAGGCCGCCGTACTCCTCGGGAATGAGCATTCCCAGGAAGCCGAGCTCGGCGAGCTTCCCGAACACGTCGTCGTCGAGTGCGCGCTGCTCGTCCCACGCCGCCGCGCGTGGCCTGAGTTCGGCCGCGGCGAAGTCCCTCGCCAACGCCTGGATCTCGAGCCGCTCGGATGTGGGCATATCGGCGACTCGACTAGTCGTACGTGTAGAAGCCGCGCCGCGTCTTCCGGCCCAGCCACCCGGCGGCCACGTGCTTCCGCAGCAGCGGGCAGGGACGATAACGATCGTCGCCCAGGTCGCGGTGCAGCACCTCGAGAATGCTCAGGCAGGTGTCGAGCCCGATGAGGTCGGCCAGCTCGAGCGGCCCCATGGGGTGATTCATGCCGAGCTTCATGATGGTGTCGATCGCCTCCGCGCGTGCCACGCCCTCCATGAGGGCGAAGATCGCTTCGTTGATCATCGGCATGAGCACGCGGTTCGACACGAAGCCCGGAAAGTCGTTCACCTCCACGGCCGTCTTCCCGAGGTCCGCCGAAAGCTGCATGACGGCCTTCGTCGTCGCGTCGGATGTGGCCAGTCCGCGAATCACCTCGATGAGCTGCATGACCGGCACCGGGTTCATGAAGTGCATGCCGATCACGCGATCAGGGCGTTTCGTGCACGCCGCGATCTCGGTGATGGAGATCGATGACGTGTTGGTGGCGATGATGGTGTCCTTGCCTGCGGCCGAATCCACGGCTTCGACGATCGAGTACTTCAGCTCCGCGATCTCAGGAACCGCTTCGATGACCAAGTCCGCGCGAGCGGCCGCGGATGCGAGCTCGGTCGAGAGCTCGATGCGCGCGAGCGTCGCCTGTTTCGCTGCTTCGTCGAGGATGCCCTTCTTGATCTGCCGGTCGAGGTTCTTGGCGATCGTCGCCCGCGCGTGCGTGAGTGCGTCCGCGCTCACGTCCACCAGTGCGACCTCCTTGCCGAACTGCGCCGCGACGTGCGCGATGCCATTCCCCATCGTCCCCGCCCCGATCACCACGACACGACGTACGCTCACGATGAAAGACCTCCAGACGGGACCAGGGGGGCGGCGAGGGGGCGGGCGGCCACTGCCGAATCGACCGGCCGCAGGGCGCCGGACCTCCAGCACCACACCGTGGCCGCGGATACGACCGCGGTGGCCACGAGACTCCCTTCCGGTCCGAAGCTACCGCCACCGAGCCACTCGGGCCCCCGCGCGTATCCTTCGTACAAGGGAGCATTCATGAGTTCCAGCCCACTCACGGGGACATCGGCCAGGTATCCATGCACCCAGTTCCAACCCAGGTGCGCGCCCGTAGCCCACCACAAGCTGAGCGTCTTGAGGTAGACGACGCCGAGAAAGACCCCTGCGGTCGCCACGTTGAGGGTGCCGAAGAAGGTCACGTTGGGATTGCCGAGGTGGAGCGCGCCGAACGCGAGGGCGGTGAACGCCAGCGCCCAGCCGGGACCCCAGCGTTCGGCGAGTGCCTGCAGCGGATAGCCGCGAAGCAGGGCCTCCTCGGCCGCTGCCGGAATGGCCAGAAACGCCAAAGCGCCCAGCGCGCCGGCGAACCACGCGACCGCATCTCCGGGCTCGCGGGTCCACGCGAGGCCCCCTCCGGCAGCGATGAGCGCGACTACCACGCCCCCCACCCCGATCCCCAACGCGAGGCCGAG
>JBEBGN010000141.1:0-8422 GCA_040081395.1 Longimicrobiales bacterium | reverse complement strand
AGCGCGGTAGAGGCGGCCCGAGGGCGCGTCACCGAGGACGAACGCCAGCACCCGAACCGCCGCGAAGTCCGGGTGAGACCCGGGCGGTACGTGATACAGCGTCGTGATGTACTGGAGCTCACCGACCCGGCGGAGCGTGACGGTGCGCTCGCCGTCCTGGGTCGGCTCGTCCGTATACGTCGGATAGAGGATGTCGGCACCCTCGCGGACGGGGCGGGGGATGGCGCCGAACTTCTCGACCACGAGGTCGAGCGCGGCCGCCTCGTCGAAGTTGCCCGCCACGAGCAGGACCGCGTTGTCGGGCTGGTAGTACTTCCGATAGAAGGACTGGAGGCGCTCGATCGGGACGTTCTCGACGTCGGACCGAGCGCCGATGGTCGAGTGCCCGTAGTTGTGCCAGAGATAGGCCGTCGAGAAGACCCGCTCGTCGAGGATCCCGGAGGGGCTGTTCTCGCCGCTCTCCATCTCGTTGCGCACCACGGTCATTTCGGAGTCGAGATCCTCCCGGAGCACACGCGCCTGGGTCATGCGCTCGGCCTCCAGGTCGAGCGCCCACTCCAGATTGTCCGCCGAGGCAGGGAAGATCTCGAAGTAGTTCGTGCGGTCGTACCAGGTGGTGCCGTTCGGCTGGGCGCCCCGCGCGGCGAGCTCCTGCATGATGTCGGGGTGGTTGGGCGTGCCCTTGAAGAGAAGGTGCTCGAGCAGGTGGGCCATGCCGGTCTCGCCGTACCCCTCGTGCCGCGAGCCCACCAAGTAGGTGATGTTCACCGTGATCTGGGGCTTGCTCGGGTCGGGGAAGAGGAGCACGCGCAGCCCGTTGTCGAGCCGGTACTCGATGATTCCTTCGACGCTCGCCACGGGATCGAGGTCCGCACCCGACTGCTGGGCGACGACCGACGTGGACGTGATCCCGACCAGGACCGAAAGCGCACAGAGTGTGCGCTTGATGTGAGCGGCCATCCCGACCTCCCCCCTCCAGTGAACGGCTGACGAAGATTCTACTGTACCGCCGACTCGCCCGCGTGGTTCGAGGAGGTTGCGAGGTGGGCATGCAAGCGTGCAACGTCCTGCCCTTCGAGATTCACCGGGCCACCAACCACAGGAGCCACTCCTTGGGCGCGATCCGCGACTTCATGGAGACGCACTATCTCCATTTCAACGCCCGCGAGACGCTCGACGCCGCCAAGGCGTACGAGGACCACCTGAAGGCGGGTGGCAAGATGCTGGTCGCCATGGCCGGTGCGATGTCGACGGGCGAGTTCGGCATCGTGCTCGCGCGCATGATTCGCAAGGGCTATGTGCACGCCATCTCGTGCACGGGGGCGAACCTCGAAGAGGATGTCTTCAATCTCCTCGCGCACAAGGAGTACGAGATCGTTCGGTCGTGGAAGGAGCTCTCGGCCGCCGATGAGGTGGCGCTCTACGAGCGGGGCATGAACCGAGTCACCGACACCTGCATTCCCGAGACGGTCATGCGGCACCTCGAGTCTCGGCTCGTCGACTGTTGGAGGCGCGCTTCCGAGACAGGGGTGCGTAAGACGCCCGCCGAGTTCCTCTTCGAGGTGCTCGACGACAAGACGCTCACGCAACATTACCAGATCGACCCGAGCAACTCGTGGATGCTCGCCGCCAAAGCGAAGGGCATTCCGGTGTACGCGCCCGGCTGGGAGGACTCCACCACCGGCAACATCTTCGCTGCGAACGTCATGCTCGGGAACGTGAAGTCGCACCAGTGCGTGAAGACGGGCACCGAGCAGTTCCAGCACCTGATCGAGTGGTACGAGAGAAACCACGGCGCAGGGAAGACGCCCTCGGTCGGCTTCTTCCAGATCGGCGGCGGCATCGCCGGAGACTTCGCCATCTGCGCGGTCCCATGCATCTCGCAGGACCTCCAGCGGGAGGTGCCCTACTGGGGCTACTTCTGCCAGATCACGGACGCACGCCCGTCGTACGGCGGCTACTCGGGTGCCCCGGCCAACGAGAAGATCACCTGGGGCAAGCTCTCCGCGACTACCCCGCGCTTCGACATCAACTCCGATGCTGCGATCGTCGCGCCCTTGATCTTCTCGTACGTGCTGGGAGACTGACCCCGCGCCCGAGGCGGATACGCCGCCCCACGCGCCGCCGTCGGCCTACCTGGCGCGGTTGGACTCCGAGGGTCCGAACGACAGCCAAGTGCCCTGGTATCCTTCGGCGTACTTGTCCGGCTGCGTCCAGTCGCAGACGCCGTCGGGGAAGGTCGCCTGGAGCTGGGACCACTCGGCATCCGTGAACCTGACCTGGTAGTCGGCGCGGTCGAGCGGCTTCAGCCGGCAGGCCACGATGTCATTGGTGAGCGGCGCACCTGCCACCGTGCGCGGCGTCTGATAGACGGGGTAGACCTCGGCGCACGTCCCGGTGCCGTCGGCCGAGAGCGGCTCCCGCACGTTCACCCGTTCCGCCCCGCGCGTATCCCAACAGTTGTCGACCAGGTCGGCCGGCTTCGCAGCAACCACGCGATCGGCACGGGGACTGGCGGCGTCCCCTGCTACCAGCTTCATGAGCCAGCTGTCCATCTGTCGGAACAGGTTGCCCAGGTCGGGACGGTCCACGGTGAAGCCCCACTCGCCCCCCACCGCCATCACGTGGTTGCCCGCGTGCCCGTTGGCGCGCTCCAGCCGTGCCCGCGTCGTGAACTGGTGCACGATCATGTGGATGTCGCCGCCCTCACGGTGGTCCGTGTAGCTGCGGTAGTCGATGACCGGGGTGGACGCGAGTCCCGCGCCACCGTAGAGGATGCGGCCGGTGTCGGCGGCCCGGCGCGCAGCCGTGGGGTCGGCCCTGTGCCGCTCTGGCACGTGATCCAGATCCGCATCGAAGCCGCCGATATCTCGATTGAGCGCGATGAACTGCGCCGGTGTGATCTGACCCGCGTTCAGGACGGCGAGTCCGTATTGGACGCCCTGATTGTCGAGAGGTCGGCCGGCGAACCCGTTGGACTCGTCCGCACCGTAGACGTTCACGGTGTGGTCGTAGACCGTGGCGCGGATGCCATCCGGGTTGGAGGGGCTGTAGCGCAGCGCCTCCAGCTCGGGCAGGCTCACCTCGGCGCCCTGCTCTTCGGCGGATGCGGCCGGGTCGTAGGTCGCATCGATGCGTGCCGCGCCCTGACTGAGATTGGGGATGCTTCCCCACGAGCCGAACCCCGACACCAACCGCTGCTGTTCGCGCGTGAGCGCGCTCGGCGCGACGGTGGTGAAGTAGTGGTGCAGGAGTCGTGCGTCGGCCAGCGTGAAGATGGTGGACGAAGCGACGTCCGAAAAACTCGACGACACGATGATCCCGTCGAACACGCCGGGATAATTGTCGGCAGTCTGGTGGCTCTGATACGACCCGCCCGAGGCTCCCGTGCCGATGGTGTAGATGGGCGCGCCATAACTCTCGACGAACCGCTCCTTCACCATGATGTGCGTCTCGGAGGCGAGCAGGTCGTTGCAGTTGTTGCCGAAGACATTGAACGACGCGGAAGTCACCGCGAAGCCCATCGCGAGCAGTCCCTCGTTGAGCACTTCGCCTGCGTTGTCGCCCTGGCGGAACCATCCCTCGCGACATCCGCCGCCGTGAGTGTACACCAGCTTGCCGTTCCAGCCGGCGCTTCGCGTCCACGCGTCGGGCTCGGGTGTGGAAGGATCGTGGAGCATGGCGCTCTGGTAGATCGCCCGGTTGACCGTCCCCGTCTGGACGCGCACGACGAACGGCACGTTCGCCCCGTCGAGCGTCGTGGTGGAGGCGACCTCGTCCGCCGCGGCGCTCCCCTCCCCTTGGGGTGGGTAGGCCTTGAACTCGCCGTCCGCCGCCGAGAGGTACACGTAATCGACGCGCGTCGCGATCGAGCAATTCTCATCGAGTGGTGCGCCCAGGGTCTCGCCGGTGACCAACTCGAACTCCTCGGTCTGGCAGAGGAAGGGCGCTTGGTGCGGCCCTGAGATGATCGGGCCCGTGATCGGGTAGTTGGTGAGCGCGTTCCAGGCCCGTGCGCCCCCCGGGAGCCGGGCCTCGATCTCGTTTGCCCCTTCCTCCAGGCCAGTGACCAGTCCGACCAGCCCCCCGCCCAGGGCGGCCGGGCGGAAGTTCGCGGTCACGTCCGTTCCATTGACCAGGACCTGAAGTCCAGTGGGGTCAACCCCTTCCGGGAAGGTCACCCGCGCCAGCACGTCCCCCCCGGTGATGAGCTGGGCCCGGGCCGAAAGGAGCTGCACGTCGACGGATGAGGAGATCCTCTCGCCGGCGCAGGCCGCGAGGGCGGCGGAGGAGGCGAGCAGGAGGAAGGTCGAGCTTCTCATGGGTGGTCTCCCGGTAGACCGGCCGCGGTTCGTTGCCCGTAGCCACGGTGCAGCCCCCCGCAGGGACCCGCAAGCCCGCGCCCCACGGGTGCCCTGGACCGGGGGGACCCCCACGCGGGCGGGTGTCTGATTACCTTTTTCGGCTATGCAGATCCGCAATATTGCCATCATCGCGCACGTCGATCACGGGAAGACGACCCTGGTCGACCAGATGTTCCGCCAGGCCGGCGTTTTCCGGGATAACCAGGCGGTCCAGGAGTGCGTCATGGACTCGAACCCGCTCGAACGCGAGCGGGGCATCACGATCCTCGCGAAGAACACCGCCGTCGAATGGCACGGCGTGAAGATCAACATCGTCGACACGCCCGGTCACGCCGATTTCGGTGGCGAGGTCGAGCGCATCCTACGCATGGTCAACGGAGTGGTCCTCCTCGTGGACGCGGCGGAGGGGCCCATGCCCCAAACGCGCTTCGTCCTGCGGAAGGCGCTCGACCTGGGGCTCCTGCCTCTGGTCTTGATCAACAAAGTCGACCGCAGCGACGCGCGCCCGGCCGAAGTGCACGACGAGGTCCTGCAGCTCTTCATGGACCTGGAAGCCACCGACGCGCAGCTCGACGCCCCCTTCCTGTACTCGGTCGGGCGCGATGGGTGGGCGGCGCGTGAGCCCGACGCCAGGGGCGGTGACCTGACGCCGCTCTTCGAGACCATCGTGTCGTACTTCCCGCCCCCGCGCGTCGACCGCGAGGGTTCGTTCCAGATGCTCGTCTCGACGCTCGATCACTCGCCCTACGTGGGGCGCATCGTGATCGGGCGCATCGAGCGCGGTACCGTGCACGTGGGGGACCGGGTGTCCCTGCTCGCGCTCGGCCCGGAGGGTCTCATCGACGACCCTGCACAGGCCGAGGACGCGCGCGTGTCGAAGCTCTACACGTTCCGGGGTCTCGAGCGCATCGACGTCGAGGAAGCCCATGCGGGTGACATCATCGCGCTCGCGGGCATCGAGGGCGTAGAGATCGGACAGACACTCACCGATCCCGAGCGCCGCGAACGGCTCAAGGGCATCGCGGTCGAGGAGCCCACGCTCTCCGTCGACTTCAACGTCAACAACTCGCCCTTTGCGGGTCAGTCCGGCACCTACGTCACCACGCGTCAGGTCCGAGATCGGCTCTTCCGGGAGCTCGAGCGCAACGTCGCCATGCGGGTCGAGGAGACGGATTCGCCGGACACCTTCACGGTGTCGGGTCGCGGCGAGCTGCACCTGTCGATCCTGATGGAGACCATGCGGCGCGAGGGGTACGAGTTCCAGGTGTCGCGGCCGCGCGTGATCACGCGGAAGGGGCCCGACGGCCAGATCCAGGAGCCGTACGAGGAGGCGGTCGTGGAGGTGCCATCGGACATGATCGGCATCGTCATCGAACGTCTCGGATCCCGCAGGGGCGAGATGACGGACATGCGACCCATGGGCGACTCGGGCGCGACGCGCCTTCGCTTCTTGGTGCCGGCGCGAGGGCTCTTCGGCTACCGGTCGGACTTCATGACCGACACCAAGGGCGAGGGGATTCTCCACCACCAGTTCCATGCGTGGGGCTCGTGGGCAGGGCCCATCAAGGGGAGGACCCGTGGCGTGTTGGTGGCGGACCGCTTGGGCAAGGTCGTGGCGTTCGCGCTCGGCACCCTCCAGGAGCGGGCGACCATGTTCGTGTCGCCGGGGGATGACGCGTACGGGGGCATGATCGTCGGCGAGAACTCGCGCACGGACGACATGGACGTGAACGTGAGCAGGGAGAAGAAGCTCACGAACATGCGCACCACTGCATCCGACGATAACATCAAGCTCGAGCCTCCTCGGAAGATCACACTCGAGCTCGCTCTCGAATTCATCGAGGACGATGAGTTGATCGAGGTGACCCCCGACAGCATCCGCCTGCGGAAGCGCGTACTCGAGCCCCACCTGCGCAAGAAAGCCGCGAAGCGCGCCATGCAGCCGGCCTGAGGTCGAGCATCCCTCATGGATAGGGAGCGCTTCGAGGGCGCGCCGACGTTCGAGCGGTACCTCGAGGGAGTGGGGCGCAATCGGGAGCTTTGGCACGCAGTCTACGAGCGGGCATCGGTACCGGAAGAGGTAGTAACCGCCGCCCGCTCGGTCGGGGTGCGACGACTGGTCGCGCTTTCCGAGGACTGGTGCGGTGACGCGGTCAACACGCTCCCCGTGATTGCCCGGCTGGCTGCCGGGGCCGGGTGGGACCTCCGCGTGGTCTCACGCGACGCCAACCCCGACCTCATGGATGCGCACCTGACCGACGGGCGCAGCCGGTCGATCCCGGTCGTGATCGTCTACGACGAGCACTTTCGCGAGCTGGGGTGGTGGGGGCCGAGACCCGAGGAGATCCAGCAGTGGATCCTCTCCGAGGGGCTGTCGCTGCCCTCGCCGGAGCGCTACAAAGTGGTCCGCCGCTGGTACGCGCAGGACCGCGGACGGACGACCCTGAACGAGCTGCTCGAGGTTGTGGCGCGTGCTGCCTGAATCGCCGGCGCCGAACGGCGGGTCGATCGCTCCGGACACCCCTGCCGAGGGGGCGGGGGCTGTCCGCTCGGCTCCCTGGCGTCCCGGACTCTTCCTGCTCGCGTTCGCATCAGGATTCGCCGTCCTCACCATCGAGATCGCCGGAGCGAGACTCATCGCGCCGGTCTTCGGGCTGTCGGCGGTGCCCTGGACCGCGGTGATCGGTGTCATCCTGGCGGCTCTCGCGGTGGGGAGCCACCTGGGGGGGCGACTCGCCGATGCGCGTGCGCTCCCCCTGTCGATGGTGTTGGCGCTCGCCGGCATGACCGGTGCGCTCCCCGTGGTGGGCGCGGGTTTCCCTTGGATGGCGCGCGAGGTGCTCGGGTTCATTCCCGGCGCGGTGGCGAGCGCGCTCGTCCTGTTCGCACCCCCGGTGCTCTGTCTGGGCGCTGTAGTGCCGTACCTGGTGCAGGCGGACACCGAGAGCCTGACCTCGGTCGGTCGGCGCGCGGGTGACGTGAGCGCGGCGGCGACCGCCGGCTCGATCGTGGGGACCTTCGTGACGGGCTTCGTGCTCCTGCCGGCGTTTCCGCTTCCGGTGCTGCTCGGACTGACGTCGGCGGGGTTGTTCATCCTCGCCTTCGTGGCCGGTAGGCTGCTCGGCAGGGGACCGAGGGAGGCTCACCTGGTCCTCGGCGCGCTCGCGCTCGGTGCCCTGGGCGCGGCGGCGGCGCGCCTGCCCGCCGGGACGCTCGCCGAGCGTCAGACGCTGTACTCGTCGGTGCGCGTGGCGGACCGTGAGTGGGAAGGGGGGCGGTTGGTGCGCGAGATGTTCCAGAACGGTGGCTCGTCGTCAGCGGAGTACCTCGACACCGGCGAGCCAGCGCACGAGTACGTGATGGTGAGCGAGGCGCTACTCGCGCCGGTGCTCGGCCGCGTCGATTCGATGCTCGTGCTCGGTGGCGCGGCGCTCTCGCTGCCCGTGGCGTTCCAGAAGCTCCGGCCTACCATGGACATCGTGGTGGTCGAGATCGACCCGGTCGTGACCGAGCTTGCCGCGGAACACTTTGCCTACGGGGACGCGCCGTACCCGCGCATCCGGGTCGTGCACGAAGACGGACGCGTGTACCTGCGCGGGTCGGAGGACGCCTTCGACGTCCTGTACCTGGACGTGTTCGACCACCTGCTGACGGTGCCGTGGACGATGGTCACCCGCGAGGCACTCGAGGACATGGCGGCACGCCTCCGGCCCGATGGCCTCTTCGTTGCCAACGTGCTATCGCCGCTGGAAGGGCCCGGGGTCGGATTCCTGGAGCGCTTTCGCGCCACCCTCGACGAGGTGTTCGTCGAGACCCGCGTGTACCTTGCGGATCCGGGGACGGCCCCAGGGGTGACACAGAACCTGGTGATCATCGCGGCCAAAGACCCTTCGGCCCTGCCCGAGGTCGACTGGCCGCAGACGTCGGTGGGGCCCGCGGGCCGTCCGCTCACGGACGCGTGGGCCCCCGTCGAGTACCTTCAGGCCAAGGTCTTCCTGCGGGGTCTGGGCTGGAGCTAGCGAGGACGCGATGCCGCTGATCTACAAGGACGGTGTGTC
>JBEBGN010000024.1:0-29731 GCA_040081395.1 Longimicrobiales bacterium | reverse complement strand
GCCTGCGAGCCGATAGTAGCCGATCATCATGATGATCACGGCCAGCGTTCCCACCACGCCCGCGATCATGCCGGCGTCGATCGAGTCCTGACCCATCGAAGGACCGACGGTGCGCTCCTCGATGATGTTGATGCGGGCGGGGAGCGCGCCGGCACGGAGCACGAGTGCGAGGTCACGGGCGACCTCGAGCGGAGTGCCCTGCCCCATCTCGATCTGGCCACGGGCGCCGATGCGGTCGCGGATGACGGGGGCGCTCATCACCTCGCCGTCGAGCACGATGGCGAGGTAGTTGCCCACGTTGGCGCCGCTGAAGCGGGAGAACTCGCGCCCCCCGGAACGGGACAGCTCGAAGCGGACGATCGACTGGTTGAACTGCGGGTCGCGCTCGGCGCTCGCGGTCTCGAGCTGGTCACCGGTAAGGAAGGGCTCCTCGGTGAGCACGTAGAGCTGCTGATAGCTGCGCACGCCGCGCGGCACGATGTCGGTGCCCCACTGGAGCGCGACCTCGCGTGGGAGGGAACGCTGCACCTCTACCAATCCGAGGAAGTGCTGGGCGGCGGGCACGTCCTCGATGTCGACCATGAACGTGCCCGGGATGTCGCCGTAGCCGAGCAGCGATGAGAAGGGCCGGAGGGCGTCTTCCGCTGCCTGGGCGCTGTCAGCGGCAAGGCTCGAGGCCGTTGCGGCGCTATCCGCCACCGTAGAGTCACGGCGGAAGAGGATGTCCTCCACCGACTCGCCGGTGTCCTCGACAGCGCGGCCCATCGCGCGGATGGAGTCGACCCCCAGGGTGGCGACGATGGCGCGGTCGATCCGGCGGAGCGCCGACTCATCGAGCGAGGCCGTCTGCACCAGCTTGAACTCGAGGAAGGCGTTCCGGGTGACGATCCCCTTCGCCTGCTCCTCGTCCGTGACGCCTGCGAGCTCCACGATGAGGCGCTCGCTGCCCACCTTCTGGATGAGCGGCTCCGCGACGCCGAACTCGTCGATGCGGGACCGGACGATCATCTCGACCCGGTCGATCATGTCGGCCCGGGCCTCGGGGGTCATGGTCCCGTCGGGATCATCGACCTCGAGCACCAGGTGCATGCCACCCTGGAGATCCAGGCCGAGCTTCAGCCAATCACCCGTCTCCGAGCGGTGAGCGAAGAGTTGCCACACGGCCACCGCCACGAGGGCGACGACGGTGATGATGCGGCCCCGGAGTGTCTTGAACATTCGGCGCGTTGATCCGACGGGATGGGCCGCGACGGGCCTACGGGCTAGGTGGCCCGGGGACGGCGCGGCAGCACGGAAACCTGCGGCTGCCCCCCTGGGGTGTCAATCGGAAGGCGGGCGGCGCGGACCGCGGGGCCGAGCGTCGCCTTGCTCCTCCCCTGGGCGAGGGGTAGTCTTGGCCCGCCCAACGGCCCTGAACCCCAACGGATGCGCCACGCATGCAACTCGGCAGCAGTCTCCGACTCCTCCCGGCCTCGAGCCTCGCGCTCGTACTCGGCCTCGCTGCGACCGTCGGACCGAGCCGCGCCGCGGCCCAACTCCGGGGTATCCTGCCCAGCCCCACCCAGCCGTTCTACCTGGGCGCCGATTCGCGGGAGCCGCTGCCGCAGATCCAGATCAATAACTTCACGGTGGGACTCTCCTTCTACGTCCAGCCGCAGTTCGAGTGGGTCGATCCCCAGGGGGGGAGTGCCGAGGGGTCCTTCCGCGTGAGGCGGGCCCGCGCGAGCATGCGCGGCACCGCGTACACACGCTTCAACTACCTCATCCAGATCGACATGGCGGGTTCCTCGACCCGGTTGGTCGACGGCTGGATCGGGACGGAGCTCCATCCCCTCCTGGTGGTGGCCGCTGGGCAGGCCAAGGCGCCGTTCGGGCGGCAGCAGCTCACGTCCGACACGGGGCTCCAGTTCGTGGACCGGGGCATTCTCGATCCGCGGTTCAACCCGGCGCGCCAGCCCGGCATGTGGGTGAGCGGCACGCTCGCCGATGGGCTGACCTACTCGGCGGGCATCTTCAACGGCGACGGGATCAACCAGCTCAACCTCGACGGCGACTACCTGAAGGCGGCGCGCGTGGTGTGGAATCCGCTGGGGGCGTTCGCGCTCGAGGAGAGCTCGCTCGACTTCCCGGAGTCGCCCCGTGTCTCCGTAGGCGCGGGCGTGATGAGCGGCAGGTACGGCACCACCGACTACACGGCGCAGCGGCTAGGTCTGGAGGGTGCGTTCAAGCTCCAGGGCTTCAACGCGGTGGGAGAGTTCGTCGTCGAGCAACTCGACTCGGACCTGGATCCCACCCGCGACACCGCCGGTTGGTACGTGCAGGCAGGCTATCTGCTGCGGGCCGGGTATGAGCTCGCCGGTCGGTACGGCACCATCGATCCCGATACGCAGGATGCCATCACGCCCGATCTCACCGAGAAGGGCTTCTCGCTGTCGCGCTACTTCAACGGCCACGACATGAAGATCCAGGCCGACTACCTGCGTGTAGAGAGTGAGACCGACGGCACCTCGGACGATCGCGTCCGCGTACAGTGGCAGTTGCGGATCTGACCTACCGGTAGGGCAGCTCGTCCACCACGTGGCAGGTGCCGCACGCGGCCGTGTACGGAATCGGCATGGCCCGCCCGGGAGGCACGCCGTCCACGCCCACGTTCGTCTTCCGCGGCACGTCGAACACGTGGGAGTTCATGGGGCTCTCCCAGTACGTGTTGGCCTCCTCCTCCCGCTCGGTCGTATACGGCGGCGTGTGGATCATGCGGCCATAGTCCCCCGCGATCCCACCCGTGTTCAGCGTGCCCGGCATGTGACAGTCGATGCACCGCGTCATCTCGCCCTTCATGGTCGCCCCCGCCTTCTCCTGCATGTGCGGAAGCAGATCGACCGTATGGCACCGCTGGCACAGGGCTGAATTGGGGTCCTCGGCATCATGCAGGAGCCAGCGCGGGTTCGACGTCGTCCCGTGCATGTCGTGACAGTCCGAGCAGGTCACCAGCAGGCGCTCGTTCCGGTACATGCCCGACTTCAGGAAGTCCGAGTACTGCTGATGGGGCTGGGTGGAGTGCACGTCGTCGGGCCAGATGTTGTTCTCGCGCCCGGGGCCCGGCATGGTCGGGCCCTTCTTCACGGGATCCGTATAGACCGTGAGCAGCTCGTGGCGGCTGATGCCGGGGCGCGCGAGCTCGCCTGACATGCTGATCGCCTGCGTATAACCCACGGTGGGTCCGCCGAAGCCCTGCCTGCGGTCGTGGCAGCGACCGCACACCACGCTGGCCCTCTCCGAGGACAGGTTCCGTGGGCTCACGATGGCGCGTGACCCCTCCGGGTTGGCGACGTGCTCCGATCCCGCACCGTGGCAGTTCTCGCACCCCACGTTGATCTCGTCCATCGCGGGATCGTCGTCGATGTTCATGTCGCCAGCAGGATCGTCGACGGCGCGCACCAGGTATTGGCTCGTGGCCGGGTCCTGATAGCGCTCCCAGCCGTTGAGGTGACAGCTGGCGCACATCGTCTGCACGGCATTGGTGTTGACGGGCGGAGCGGCGAGTACGTCGTCCGCGGTTCCGTACTGACTGTCCGTACCCGAAGCCCACCAGTACCAGAACTTGTAGTCGTGCCATACGCGCCGACTGCGGTTCAACCGCTCGTCGCGTCCCGACATGTTGTAGCGGAGCAGTGTGTACCAGCCCTGGCGACTGCCCAGGCCTTCGGGCACCGACACGATGTAGCGTTGATCGTGGACGACGCCGCCGTAGACCAGCTTGATCTCCAAATGCGCAGGGCTGTTCGGATCCTGCGGATTCAGTCGGTTCACCATCGAGATGTAGTACTTCTGGTCGGCGGCGCTCCTCCACAGGTACACGTCCGCGTAGACCATGGCGATGGGCATGCGCTCGTCCCCCGCCACGCGCAGCTTGAACTTGTCGTCCCCCCGGTTCGCGTCGTAGTCGCCGAGCTCGAGGTGCGTGCCGCTCGTATACGTGTCGGTCTGGGTGAACGACGCGAGGGGCCGGAAGTACTCCGGGTGGGCGGAGAAGTCCTGGAGCGGACCGGGAGCCTGCGGGACCGACCACCCGAGCTTGTGCGCCGTCTTGCCCCACCCTTCGTGGTCGCTGTGGCAGCCGAGGCACGTCGAGCTGCCCACGGTCGTGGCCGCGTCGGACGGTCGGGTCGACAGACTGATCGTCAGCGAGTGGCCCCGCAGCTGCTCGGCGGCGCGGCTGCTCCTGCTCTCACTGCCACCGGGCAGGTGCGTTAGGTCTTCGGCAGCCGGCGTCACGTGCACGAAGAACGTGCCCTCGGGCACATCGACGATGACGAAGTTCCCGCCAGCGTCGGTCGTGGCCTGCGGAAACTCGGACCCTCGGGCGCGGATCGCATCTTCGAGCGGCTCGTCGTACGCTTCGGCGGGATAGGGCGCCGCGTAGATCGCGCTCGCGGTCATTTGCGTGTGCGTGTCGATCGCCGACACCGGTACGAGCTGGACGGTGGCGCCGGCCACGCCCTCGACCCCCGAACCACTCAGCACGCGGCCCGTGAGGCCCTGCCCCGTGACCGCATCCTGACTGGGAGGCGGCGTGCTCAGCGCAACGGCCGAACAACCGAGCACGGCGAGCAACACGGTCAGGAGCCCGAACCGGCTCCTGGACACCCTCATGGCACCAATGGTGCGAGCGGCATCACCAACACGAGCGAAGCGGACCAGGGGCTCTCGTCATCGAGATAGGTCTCGCCACCGATCTGGTCGCCTGCCTGCGGCCTGCCGCTCACCAAGTAGTCGAGCGACAGCTCCAGCTCCAGGTTGCGCAACCAGCGTCCGTCCGGCAGGAAGCTGAAGAGGTGGAGCGCCGTGTCGATCTCCATGTCCAGCTTGTGCGTGTACGCGCTCGCGTCACCCGGCAGCTCTCCGGGACTGAACTTGTCGACGATGTCGAAGTGGGAGGACAACCAGCCGCCGGTGCTCTCCTCCGAGAACAGGTCGAGGTTCAACTCCAGCTCGATCTCGGGCGGGTTGTCCCTGAACCCGTCAGGGCCCTTGAAGGGCGCGAAGACGGCCTCGAAGGTGAGACCGACGCGCGGGATCGTCGTCGGCACACCCACGGCGAAGATGAACTCGACGACGGTCTCACGCTCGGTCTCTTCCACGGTCCCCCCGACGTCCACTCTCGCCCGCGTGCCGAGGTTCTCGAACGTGACCGTCGGCTCGAACTTGAGGTCCGGGGTGCAGAGCAGGCGGCAGTCTTGCTCCTGTGCAGCGGTAGCGGTGCTCCAGAGCGCGAGAGCCGCCGTCGCGAGCACGATGACTCGCTTCCTGGACGAGGCGACGCTCACATCGCGCGCCGGAGCACGGCGCGCACGCGCGCCATGAACCGGTCCGCATCGACGGCCTTGTCCACATAGTCGTCCGCGCCGGCCTCCAGCAGTTCGGCCTCCAAGGAGTCGCTCCCCGTGGCCGTGCGGATCAGGACCGGCACGTTGGCCGTGTCCGTTCCGCCCCGGATCTGCGCGAGCACCTGGCGGCCGTCCATGCCTGGCATGGACAGATCCAGAATGATGAGCTGGAACTCCTGGTCCTCCTTCAGGATGTCGAGAGCCTTGTAGCCGTCCTCCGCCTCCTCGACCTCGAAGCGGTCCGCCTCGAGCAGGGTCCGCATGAGCGTGCGGGCGTCATGGTCATCGTCCACGATCAGGATGCGGGGAGGAGTCACCTTGCCGTCGATGGTCTCGTCGTCGAGCCCCTGGCCGAGCACGCGCTCCACCTCCACCAGGGTCGTGCGCCCCGACTTGACCCACTCGAGTCCGACGTCGTGCATGGTGCGCATGCCCCCCTGGACCGCGACGCGCGCCAGCGTGGCCCACCCTTTCCGCTGCTCGATCGCCTGCTGGAGGCGCGGACCGCCCACCAGCACCTCGTTGACCGGGAGCCGACCGCGGTACCCCGTGAACCCGCACTCGGGGCAGCCGACCGCGCGCACCACCGGTTCGACGCCATGGCGTTCCGTTAGCCTGCGTTCGTCCGGGGTGAGTTGGCCGCGCACAGGCTCGGCGCACGCCGCGCACACCTTGCGGAGTAGGCGCTGCGCTGCCGCTCCCCGCAGCGTCTGCGCGATGGTGCTGTACTGCAGACCGAGATCCGCGAGACGCGCCACTGCGCTGACGGCGTCGTTGGCGTGGACGGTCGTCAGCACCAAGTGGCCCGTCATGGCCGCCTGCGCCGCGGTGACCGCCGTCTCCTTGTCGCGGATTTCGCCGATCAGGATCACGTCGGGGTCCTGACGCAGCATGGCGCGGAGCGCGCCGGCGAAGGTCATGCCCTGCTTGGTCTGCACCTGGGTCTGCGTCACACCGGCGAGCTCGTATTCGATCGGGTCCTCGACGGTCATGATGTTGACCTTGCCGTCCGCCAGCTCGCGCAGGGCACCGTACAACGTGGTCGTCTTGCCGGACCCGGTCGGGCCCGTGACCACGACGATGCCGCTCCGGTGTTGCAGCAAGCCGCGCAGCCGGTCGAGCTCGATCTTGGGGATCTCCAACTCGTCGAGCCCGAGCGCGTTGCTCGAGTCGAGCACGCGCATGACGCACTTCTCGGCGCCACCGGCCGGAATGGTCGAGACGCGCAGATCGTAGCTGCGCCCGCGCACCTGCACCCGCGCCTTGCCGTCCTGCGGACGAAGCCTGTCGGCGATGTCGAGCTTGGAGAGCACCTTCACGCGCGAGATGATGCGGTTGAGCGCCGCCATGGGCAGGTCCATGTGCTTGCGCAGCACGCCGTCCACGCGGTAGCGCACGGCGCCCAGCTTCCGGCCCGGCTCGATGTGGATGTCGCTCGCCCCCTGCGTAATCGCGTCGCGGATGATCAGGTTCGTCAGCTTCACCACCGGCGTGGAGGTGACGTCGTCCTCGGAGATGGACTCGGGGCCCATCTCCTCCACGAGCTTCACCGCGTCCTCGCTCACGTCGTCCGCGAGGCCGCCGAGCAGGGCATCGACCGCCTTTTCCGGCGAGAAGCGCTGGTCGAGCGCGTCCTGGATCAGGCGGGGTGCTGCCACCTGGTAGAGCGGCGTGCGACCGGTGGCGAACCCGAGCGCGCGCTCGGCCTCCACGTTGGTCGGGTCGCAGGTGGCGACGATGATCTGGCGGTCGTCCTCCGAGAGCGGGAAGACGTGGTGCTTCCGCGCCATGACCTCGGGAATGAGGAGGGCGGCGTTGGGATCGGCGAGGTTGATGTCGGCGACGTCCAGACGGAAGTATTCGGCGACGAGTTCCGCGAGCTGCGGATCGGTGACGCCGTACGCCTTCGTCACCTCGGTCCAGGCCAGGGGGGCCGGGGCGCCGACCGCCACGTCCGGGCGTTGCTGCTCGGTGTAGCCCGCCCGCTCCGCGATGCGGAGCAGCCAGTGCAACGCGCCCTTGGGCCCGCGCGGCGTGTCCCCCGCGGCTCCGGTGGCTCGGCCGGGAGCTTCGACCGACGGCGCGTCGTCGCTCATCGTTCCCTCAGGGCGGCGGCCCGCTTGCCGTGCTTCTCACGGTACATGGCGCTGTCCGCTTCCGCGACCAAGTCCTCCAAGCGGACCCGTAGGTCGTCGTCGTGATGCGCCATCCCAATGCTGATCGACAATTGATACGGCTCCGGACTCGTACGATTGAAGTCGACGACCCGCTCCCGCAAACGCTGTACCAATAGCTCCGAACTCTCGTCGGCCGCCTCCAGCGCCAATACCCCGAACTCGTCCCCACCGAGCCGTGCGATGATATCAGAACGGCGGAACGTCGCACGCAAGATGTCCGCGACCTTCAGCAACGCGCGGTCCCCCACATGGTGACCGAGCGAGTCGTTGATCGTCTTGAATCGGTCCAGATCCAAGTACACCATCGTAACGCCCCGCCCCGACCGCCGCGCCAGCTTGAGGTATTGCTCCCCCAGATCCGAGAAGCCGCGCCGATTGTACAACCCGGTGAGGTCGTCGATGAGGGACAGGCTCCGGAGCGCCGAGAAGAGCCGGTGGCGCTCGATGGCGTGTCGCACCGCGCGCACGAGCGTGCTGGGCGTGATCTCGACCTTCACCAGGTAGTCCTGGGCACCCCCCTGCACCGCGGCGACGGCGGCCTCCTCGTCGGGCTCCTGGGTGAGCACGATGATGGGCACATCAGGCGCGAACGCGAACGCCCGATCGAAGGTGACCATCCCCTGGCTGTCCCCCAGGTCGAGGGAGAGCAGGATGGCATCGATCCCTCCCTGACTCAGGCGCGCCAGTGCGTGGCTGAGCTCCGAGACCGCATCGATCCCGAGGTCCCCGGAGTGGGAGCGTGCGAGGCTCTCGCGCACCTCCGCCACGTAGTCCTCGTCCGACTCGACGAGAAGGACCTTGATGGGCCGATGCTGCAAGCTGACTCACCCCGGGGAAGCGGTTTGCGGAATCACCCACGCATGCCGCCGAGATTCTCGCCTCTCTCGCGGGCGCGTGGCGCGGGATCCAGCGAACCCAAGGTAACGGTATCCGGCACCCGAATACCACCAGAAAGTGTAGGTGTTCGTGGGGTTCCCGGCCCGAACCTGGCGCGCTCAGGTCCCCCCCTCCAGGGGTAGAACCATGCGTGCGCGCGCCCCGGAGCCGTCGCCGCGGTTCTCGAGTTCGAGGGTGCCCCCGTGCGCCTCCGCGATCTGGCGAGAGAGGACCAGCCCGATCCCCGAGCCTCCCGGCTTGGTCGTATAGAAAGGAACGAACAGGTTGGCGGTGTCCGCGAGCCCGCGCCCCTGGTCCTCGACGAGCAGGTTGAGCTTCCCCGCGCGGGTGATCCAACGGATGCTCACGGCGGGGCCGGGGCCCGGGCCGACACCCGCCTCGACGGTCGCGTCCACCGCGTTCCGGACCAGGTTGATGAGGGCTTGCTCGATCTGGTCCTGATCCGCGCGAATGACCAGGTCCTGCCCGCCGATCACCTCCACCGGCAGGCGGGTCTCGAGGTCCGCGACCCGCCGCACCAGCTTGCCCACGTCGACGTCGGTCGGCTCTGGCTGCGGCAGGCGGGCGAGCGTGGCGTACGAGGCCATGAAGCGCCCCAGCGCTTCCGCTCGGCCGTTGATGACGGAGAGACCCCGCTCCACGTCGTCTCCCAGGTCACCCACGAGCTGCTCCCGTGCGAGCATGCTGCGCAAGCTCCCGGAGATCGACTTGATGGGCGCGAGCGAGTTGTTGATCTCGTGCGAGAGCACCCGGATGATGCGCTTCCAGGCGGCGCGCTCCTCTTCGCGGAGGGCCCGGCTCAGGTCGGAGAGCGCGATGAGTTGCAGCGGATAACCCGAGTGCCTCACCACGCTGCGGCGGAGCTCCCAGCGTCCGGTGCTCCCCGGAAGCGCCACCTCCAACGTGCGCGGCGCGACGCCGGTGAGCGCGTCGGCCAGGCGAAGCTCCGCGGCGCCGCGGCCGATCAGGCGGTCCCCGGGCTGGCCGAGCAGGCGCTCCGCGGCGCGGTTCACCAGGCGGAGCACGCCGTCGGGGTCGAACGCCAACACGGCGACGTCGATCTCCTCCAGCACCTTCCGCAGCGTCTCGGTCGCCTCCACCGCCCCCAGTCGCTGGTTGCGCAGGATCCCTTCCAGCTCGTTCACCTCCTGATAGGCGAGCGAGAGCGAGTCGGGCCCGGCCCCCTCGGGCACGCGCGCACGAATGGAGAAGTCCCCTTCGCGCAACGCGGCCAGCATGTTGGCCAGGGTACCGAGCGGCCGCGTGACCTGATCGCGCAGCGCGAGCGCCGTGCCGATCCAGGCCAGCATCAGGAGCGTGGTCGCCGTCCAGGTGGTGCGCGGGGCGAAGTCCCCCCACCACAGCAGCGCGAGCGCGGTCGCCACCCCCGGGAGCCCGACCAGGAGCGCCAGCGCGAACACGCGGCGGTCGTGGCCGAGCCGCATGGTGGCTACTTACCCCTCGTGGCGCTGGAGGCGGCGGTAGAGCGCGCTGCGCGAGAGGCCCAGCGCTTCGGCCGCCTTGGTGACGTTCCCCTGATGGCGGTCGAGCGCCTTCTCGATCATGAGGCGCTCTGCCGCTTCGAGGGTCAGCTCGTCGAGGCGCGCGCCGCCATCCTCGCGGCGGCGCAACCCCAAGTCCGCGGCCTCGATGCGGCGGCCGCGCGCCATCAGCACCGCGCGCTCCACCGCGTGGCGCAGCTCGCGCACGTTCCCCGGCCACGTGTGCCCGGCGAGCGCGGCCATAGCCTCGGGCGCGAACCCCTCCACGTCGCGCGCGTAGCGCGTGGCCTGCTGGCGGAGGAAGTGTTCGGCGAGGAGAGGAAGGTCCTCAGCGCGATCGCGGAGCGGCGGCAGCCGCACTTCCACGGTGTTCAGCCGATACAGCAGGTCCTCGCGGAACTCCCCCCGCGCGACCATGCCCCCTACGTCGGCGTTGGTGGCCGACACCACCCGCACATCCACGCTGCGTACCTTGGAGGAGCCTACCCGCTGGATCTCGCGCGTCTCGAGCACCCGCAGGAGCTTCGTCTGCTGCTGGAGGGGCACCGTGGCGATCTCGTCCAGGAAGAGCGTGCCCCGGTCGGCCAATTCGAAGCACCCGACCCGGTCGGCCTTCGCGTCCGTGAACGCGCCGCGCACGTGCCCGAACAGCTCGCTCTCGAAGACCCCTTCGCTGAACCCGCCCGCGTTCACCGCGACCAGCGCGTGCGCGGCGCGCGGCGAGACGGCATGCAGCCAGCGCGCCACGATCTCCTTGCCGGTTCCGTGCTCGCCGACCACGAGCACGTTCGCGTCCGAGGGGCCGACGCGCTGGATGACGTCGAGCACGGGCGCCATGACCGCCGAGCGCGCGATGAGCTCGGGGGCGGCGCGGCCGTCGGAGCCCTTGAGGTGTTGGTTCTCCCCCTCGAGCAACTCGCTGCGACGGAGTGCGCGGGCCAGCGTGACCTGCGTGCGCAGGGTGGCGAGCAGGCGCTCGTTGTCCCACGGCTTCTCGACGTAGTCCCTCGCACCCCGCCGCATGGCCTCGACCGCGCCGTCCACGCTTCCCCACGCGGTCATCACCACCACGGGGAGTGTCGGATCGAGAACTCGCAGCTTCGTCAGCAGGTCGAGCCCCTCGCGTCCCGAGGTCGTGTCGCGCGTGTAGTTGAGGTCGATCAGCGCGAGGTCCACGGGGGACTTCTCGACGATCTTCAGCACCTCGTCCGGTGAACCCGCCGTCAGCGCCTCGATGCCCTCGGCCTTGAGCAGGAAGCGGAGCGCTTCCAGGACATCCGGCTGGTCGTCGGCGACGAGAATGCGTGCGGGCATGAGCGGCGGCCGAGTCGTGCTCGTCACTCGTCCACGATCCAACCGTCCTTCAGCTGGATCACCCGGTTGCCGTACTTCGCATACTCTTCATTGTGTGTCACCTGGATGATCGTGGTGCCTTCGCCGTTGAGCCCCTTCAGCAGGTCCATGATCATGCGGCCATGGCTCGAGTGCAGACTCCCGGTCGGCTCGTCCGCCAGGATGACCGAGGGCTCGGCAATCACCGCGCGTGCCACGGCCACCAACTGCTGCTGGCCCCCGGAGAGCTGACTCGGGAACAGGTCCTTCTTGCCGACGATCTGGAAGCGGTCGAGTGCGTCGGCGACGATCGCTTGGCGCTCCTTTCTGGGGACGTTCCGATACGTGAGCGGGATCTCCAGATTCTCGTAGACGTTCAGGTCGTCGATGAGGTGGTACTGCTGGAAGACGAACCCGATGTAGCGCTTGTTCAGCTCGATGCGGTCCTTGTGCTTGAGCGCGTGTACGGGCTCTCCATGGAGCCAGTACTCGCCGCGCCAGTCCCCATCGAGCATGCCCAGGATGGCGAGCAGGGTCGACTTCCCCGCCCCCGAAGGACCCATGATCGTGACGAAGTCACCCTTCTGGATCTCGGCGGATATGCGGCGCAGCACGAACGACTCGCCCGCGCCTGAACGGTAGGACTTCTCGAGGTTGGCGATCTTGATCATGGAGTCACCCGAGGGCTTGGGTCGGTCAGCGGCGCCGAGCGCCACCCAGGATCCCACCCAACACGCCGCGCAGGATCTGCCGCCCCATCCCACTCCCTACGGTGCGCGCGGCCTGTTTGGCCATGGTCTCGACCATGCCCTGGCGGCGCCCCGTGCCCCAGAGCATGGCGCCCAGTGCGCCCCCGGCTGCCGCCCCGGCCGCGGCGCGCCCCACGCCGCCGCCGGCGCTTCCGCCCAAGCCGATGCCGGCGCCGCGTGCAGGCTGCTGGGCCGCCGTCTCCGGCGCCGCCTCTGCCGCGCGCTTCGACAGGATCTCGTGGGCGGACTCGCGATTCACGGCAGTGTCGTACTTGGCGCCCACCGGGCTCCGCCCGCGTACGGCCGCGCGCTCCTCCGGCGTGATCGCACCCATGCGGCAGCGCGGCGGGCAGATGAGCGCGCGCTCGACGGGCATGGGTATGCCCTTCTCCTGGAGCGTCGACACGAGCGCTTCGCCCACGCCCAGCTGCGAGATCGCTTCGGCGACCTTCACCTTCGGGTTGGCCACGAACGTCTCGGCCGCGGTCTTGACGGCCTTCTGGTCGCGCGGCGTGAAGGCGCGCAGCGCGTGCTGGATGCGATTGCCGAGCTGACCGAGGATCTCGCTCGGCACGTCGTCCGGGAACTGCGAGCAGAAGTAGACGCCCACCCCCTTCGAGCGGATGAGCCGTACCACCTGCTCGATGCGCTGGCGGAGAGACGGCGGAGCATCGTCGAACAACAGGTGGGCCTCGTCGAACACGAACACGAGCTTCGGCTTCTCCAGATCCCCCACCTCGGGCAGATTCTCGAACAGCTCGGAGAGGAGCCAGAGCAGGAAGCTCGAATAGAGCCTCGGCTTCAAGACCAGCTGATCCGCGGCCAACACGCTGATGACGCCGCGGCCCGAGAGGTCCGTGCGCATGAGGTCCATGAGCTCGAGCGCCGGCTCTCCGAAAAACGACTCGGCTCCCTCACGCTCCAGGGTCAGGAGCCCCCGCTGGATCGCCGCCACCGACTGCGTGCTCACCAGCCCATATTCGGTCGAGATCTCCTTGCTGTGCTCCGCCACGAAGGTGAGCAGCGCGCGTAGGTCGTCGAGGTCGAGCAGCAGGAGGCCATGATCGTCGGCGAGCTTGAACGCGATCTCGAGCACGCCCTCCTGGGTGTCGTTCAACTCGAGCATGCGTGCGAGCAGGGTCGGCCCGATCTCGCTGATCGTGGTCCGCACCGGATGTCCGAGCTTCCCGTAGAGATCCCAGAAAACGACCGGGCTCCCCTCGCTGGTGTAGTCGGTGAGCCCCATCTGCGCGACGCGCTGCTGCACCTTCTCGTTCTGCGCACCGGGCATCGCGATCCCGGCTACGTCCCCCTTCACGTCCGCGACGAACACCGGCACGCCGATGCGCGAGAAGCCCTCCGCGAGCACGAGCAGCGAGATCGTCTTGCCGGTGCCCGTCGCGCCCGCCACCAATCCATGGCGGTTGCCGTACTTCGCCAGCAGATGGACGGGCAGGTCGCCTTTGCCGATGAGGATGTCGGTCACGCGGTCATTTCCTGGGGTCGGAGCTGGGAGAGGTGGGTGAACTTCGGTCGGGCCGCGGCAATTGTCACTGGCTCGCTCCGCCTCTATACCTCCGCGGTAGACACCCTCCGAAACACCTCCACCGCGCCCAGGAGCTTCTCCGGGCTGGCGCCGATCCACCGCTGCCAATCTGCAGAGCCCTCGCCCGCCCGCGCGACAAGCGCCCGCGCCACGCCGTCGATCAACTCCGGCAACTCCGGCGCGGCCAGGTTCATGCGCGGCCACATGCCCGCCACCACCTGCATCGATTCCCGGCTCCGCCCGAAGAGGGAGCCCAGCTCCGCGTCCGTGAAGAAGGGACCCTCGGCCGCGGCATGGAGCGTCTTGCCCAGCAGTTCCACGAGGTCGTCGTCCAGCTTCCGCAGCAGAACCTTCTGCGACTGGTACTCGAGCACCCGCGAGAAGAACGCGAGTAGAGGGTAGACCGACTTCCCTAGGTGATCGAGCGTGATCGGGGGCGCGCCCCGGGGATAGAGATAGAGGCGGTCGAAGTGATCCTTCTTCTGTTCGACCTTCTTGGACATCTCCGGGGATATCCAGTCGTACCCGACCATGTCCGCGAACGTCAGTAGGGGATACGCGTCGTCCCCCACCACGCGCACGATCCGACGGGGTGTGATCAGGTAGACGGCCCCGTCAGTGGCCTCGATGCGCACGGCGGTCCCCGCCCCTGCCAGCACATCCTCTTCCCCGTGCGGACTCCGGGCCTCCAGCTCGGCGTTCAGGTTGGGCTGCTTCGCCTTCGCCTCACGAAAGGTCTCCACCAGCTGCTCCGTGAGGAGCCAGTCGACCACGGTCATGAAGTCTCCCTCTACGGGCTTGAAGCAAACTGAGCAACGTCGACGAGATAGCGCCGGTAGCCCGTGCTCCCACCTTCGCTGGCGTCCTGCCAGCCGTGGAAGATCGAGTCGGTCCAGATGCACTCCGTGCCACCGCCGCCCGCAAGCATGATCGCCTCCGAGGCCACTACGCAGCCCGGATCGTCGAGATGCTGGGGAAAGGGTGCACGCTCGGATCCGATGTTCTGAGCCGAAGACGTGATCGGAAAGCGCGTCGAGCGCTCGTTGCGGTCGCACGTGTCGAAGTACCAGTGTCCCGAATCGCATGCGGAGCGAGACCTGTAGTTCGCGTTCTTACCCTCCGCAACCCACACGAACGGTGTGTCCTCGAGCCACTCGAGTTCGGAAGGGATATGCCAGCGGCAGTCCGGGTCGTTGTCGCCGAAGCAATGAGCCGATAGGAACACCTGCTCGACCTGCCAACGGGTGGCGCTGGAGTCGACCGTGAGATCAACCGCGATGAACTCGGAGTCGCCCGTGTGCGGCGAACACCCGCCGCGCAGTCGCAGGAGGCACTTGGCGCCGGCCCATCCGCAGTCCTGGAGGTAGGCGGGCAGGTAGACGACGCGCAGTCCACGCGGCGTGGGTTTCACACCGAAAAGGTAGGCACCTTGAAGACGTTCCGAGACCGCGTCCCAGTTACAGGCGGACGGGGAGACTACGAGAATCGGAGCGAAGCGGGCCGCTACCCCGAGTTCGCAGGAGTCGGAAAGACCGTCGAAATCGCTGTCGCTGCCCGTCGGGCACGAGCCCGGTGCCGCTGGCACCTGCTGCACCAAGGCCGAGGCCGCGATGCCCAAGACTACGAGGATCCCCACGGATACGCTCCCCTTCAGGACAGCTCGGTCAGCGCCAATTGATGAAGCGCACGATCACGCGAGGCGAACGCCAGGTTGAGACGTCGGCCATTGATCCACCAGCCGCCCCCCGCGGAAGACGTCCAGGAAGGCGAGCCAACGCACGGCGTCCGCTTCCCACGGTTGGTAGAAGATGAAGTCGCCCACCTGCAGCGGCAGGTCGCGCGCGCCCAGCCACCTCCCCTGGTTCGGCAGCATATTCACGATTCTGGTCGGGTCGGCGGTGGAGGTCGGACTGGGAACGAGGCCTTGGGGGTAGTGTCGATCGCCCGGGAAGCCCCCGGAGACCATGACGTACCACACCTCGAAATCCGGCTGGTCCCTGGCGAGTCCGGGTAGGACATCGGGGTCGGGGTACGTTTCGGCCGGATCCAGGCGCCTCAACACGGGAGTCGCGAAGAAGGTCGCCGTGCGCAAACCTGTCTCGGGCAGATTGTGAAAGTTGCTCGGATAGAAGAACACCGAGCCCATCGCGACGTCATTGACGGGCGTGTCGAGGTCGTCGGTGTAGGAGTGGTAGGTACGACTCCCGCCGCTGTTGTACACGAGCGGCCCCTCGAACAGCGCGGGGTGTGCTTCGCGTCCCACACGCACGTATTGCGCGTAGCGCCGCTGCACTGCGGCGAACTCGGCTGCCGGCGACCCCCGATCCAAGGGGACGAAGGGCACATGACCCTCGTAGCCCATGAAGCCGGTGAACCGCAGGAGTCCGGACTCTTCGATCGTTCGCAGCATGGCGCGCAGCTGGTCGGAGTCACGCGCTCCTCCCCGATGCAGACCTACGTCGATCTCCACCGAGATGCTGATCGCTTCGCCCCGCTCGGCAGCGAAGGCCGCGTACTGCTGCATGCGCTCCGGCGTATCGACGAGCCACCGCACCGAGCCCGCGGGGTTCGACTCGCCTCCGAGCTCATCGAGGGTCGCGAACGTCCGAGCGAGCGCAGCCACCGAGGCCGGTCGGCCGAGTAGGATGTCCACATCGCTCCCGAAGCGCACGAGCAGGTCCCGCACCATCTCTTCCGAGAAGGCCATGATCCGGTTCGTGCCGGCGGCCTGCATCATATACTCGAGGAGGGGCAGGCTCGGCAGGCTCTTGTCGCACAGACGCAGCCCGAACTTCGAGCCGAGCCGCCCGCCGACCAGCCTCAGGTTGTGGTCTACGGCGTCCAAGTCGACGAACGCAGACTCGCGCTCGGCAGCTGAAGCACGCAGCGTCGCGTTCCACGCAACGAAGCGCCCCTCCTCTGGACCCACGGTGGCGGTGAGCCGCTCGGTACGGCGCTCGGCGCCGAAGCTCGGGAGCGCCACCGGAGGCGTGCCGCCAGTTGAGCGCATGCCGAGGTTGGTGCTGCCCGCGTCGCTTCTGGTATCGCACCCGGCCAGACTTCCGGCAACCAACGCGGCAGACGTTGCGATCCAGCGTCGCCTGGATGGACCGATCGGATCCAGGTCATCTTCCTCGGGGGTGTTCATGCGACCTCCTCGCTGAACGTTCGGCCAATCCGCGACAGCTCCAACGGCACGAGACTCGGCTACGGCTGTATCCGGGGGCTGATTCAGCTGGCTCGCTTCGAGGGCTCGAGCTGGGAGATCCCTTTGACCTCCTCGGAGCGCGCAGATAATCAGCACGCAGATCATGGAACATGAGCCAACATGGTTAGGACGCTCCTCGCTTCGATGCCTCTTTCCCAGGCTTGGACGAGCGCCGCGTCGGGGGCCTCCGTTTCATGGACTGGACATAGGACCGGAGTACCGCATTCATGCGGCTCTGGTACCTTGGTCCGCCCTCACGGAACCAGCTAAGTACGTCCTCGTCCACGCGCAGGGAGATGGCCTCCTTGGCGCGAACAGGGACGATCTCAGCATCGGTCCAAAAGTCGTCTGGCAGGTCTGCCAGTTCGGGCGGAGAGGTCCGCTCGATGTCCCGTTCAGACATCCGGTGGAGACGCTCGAGGTCTGCGCGGCCCCGACTAGGCTTGGTCTTGGACGGCTGCTTGGTACGCTTTGCGCTCACGGCGATTGCTCCTTCGGGCCGAGATGATGCGGCACGAGCCGACCCTGCTTGGTTGTCCGGTCCGTGTAAACGACGGTCAGTGCGAGATCGTCGGCGATGCCAATGGCCGCGACTCGGGCTTCGCCGTAGTCCCGCCGTCGACCCGGGCGTTCGAGGGTGGTGCCGTCGAAGACGAGCGTGGCGAACTCGCAGTCAAAGCCGCGCTCCCTGAGATTGGCCTCCCTCTTCTCGGGGTCCCACTCGAAGTCCATCAGAGACCATACACCTGTATATACACCCAGGCAAGGGACCGTGCGCCGCAGGTGGAGAGCAAGGGACAACACTCGCCAGAGTCGGCGAGCGGTCAGCAGAGTGTCCTAACGACTTTGACTTGAGCTGCGCGAGCAACGTACTCGCACCGCATCGTGAGGTGCAAGCCGCACGATGCTGGCCTGCCAGCTCACCGCAGTGTCAAGTCCACTTCAGGGTTAGGCCGCAGCTACAGCCGAGCAGGATACGGGGTCACGTATTCGAACTCGAAGACCCGCCGGATTCTGTCCATGTCGCGGTCATTTCGCGTGACGAGGGTCGCGCCGGCATCTCGGCATGAGTACGCCAATAGGACGTCGAGCACAAAGGCCCTGGGCACTTGGGCCAACTGAAGACCTTCCTTCTCGCGAAGGGTAGCGAGAGTAAGTCCCAGCGCGTCCCAGGCGGACCGAGTTGGCGTGAAGACTCGTCCCCTTCGGACAAACGGACCAAGGACTTCTTCCTCGAGCCTCCTGCGGTCGCGGAGCGAGCGGGCTCCGGCCCGGAGGTCCGCGGCCACGACGCTGCTTAGATACAGCCGCGGGGTTGCCCACAACACGAATGCTTGAAGCGAAGCCAAGGCCTCGACTTCACGGCTGGCGTCGATATAGCAGTTTGTGTCGAGAACGTACTTTTGCACTCAGTCGCGCCGGTCGAGTTCCATTTTCTTCAACGCCGACAAACCGGACTCGACTTCGTGACGGAAGGCGACCAAGTCCAGCGCGATTTCAACCGTCTCGCGTTCTGTTTCCACCCCAAGAAGGGACTGCGCTTGGCGCAGCGCCTTCGGGTCGAGCCAGAACTCCTTTCGGACCTTGCCTTTGCGACCGGAGGGTCCCCTCGACCCCGCGCGCTTGGTAGGCATCGTAGCCTCCTCTGAAGCTGTACGGACGAAAGGACTGGGGGTTGACCTGCGCGAGCAGAATGTCATGCCGGGGCGTGAGCTGCAAGGCGAACGCCCCGGACCCACGCAGCTTACCCGGTCAGGTCCCACCCTGGGTTGGACGGAACCACAAGAAGCAAGACGAGCGACTTTCAGTGAATAGGGATCACGCATGGACCGGACGCACGATTGAGGATAGGGTGAAGCTATGCTCAGAGAACCTAGGCGGAAGGCGTGACCCCAAGAGTGCGGAGATCTGTCGCAGTGCTCCTCGGCACTCTCCATCTATGCGGCTGTGGAGCTTGGCGGGTGCTACCGCCGGCCGAGCCGGCGGCAATGTTCGGGCGCTGGGAGGACCGCGACGCCGCCTCAGAGGATCGCAGACCTCGAGAGGTATTTCGGATAACTCGCCGCAGCGGTGCCCAGATCGAGCTTACGAGCCCTGCCGTCAGGGCGGACTCGATTGTTGATGACCGGTCGGCCGTCGCAGTCTCTGACGTCGCAATGATCGAAGGCAGAGAGTTCAGCGGCAAACGGACACTAGCCCTGATCGCGACGCCCTTTCTCGTCGTCGGTGCGCTGGCAATGTGGTTCGGAGCGGCCTGCCAGTCGACCCCGCAGTGCGGCGACTGACGCGTCACCACAGTCGTGTGCCAGCTAACGACTTTGGAATTGACTTGCGCGAGCCAAGATGGTGACCGAGAGGCGTGAGCTGCAAGGCGAACGTCTCTCGCGCATAAGCTCACCGAAGCGTCAAGTCCAATTCCTGGTTAGATGGCGGCATTACACACGGACCGTACCCACCGCGCAGCGGGCTCCTCAGCAGCGGTGGCTGTGACGAGTTCGTCCGGGATGAGGCTGCTAGAGTATTCTCGTCCGTCGCGATCAAGCATAGTCGCCACCGTCAGAAACAGGATCGCCCCGTCGCTTAGAGGGAATGAACGATTCGCTGTAGGAACTCCCGCGGTCGGCTCACCAAAGAACCGAGTGTCGGGTCGCCCATGGAATGCGATGGCAACGGCCTCGCCGGAGCTCGCGGTGCGGCGATCCGTCAACACAGCGACTGGCGGATCAGGCCGATGCAGTGGGGTGCCAGGGGAAGGAACGGTGTAGACCCAGGGACTACCTACGCCCGTCGGCGAGCGAAAGGCCCCCAGCGGGGGGGCTCCTAGAATTGACTGTAGGCCGGACAGCATCGGCCACATGTTTCCGCCACCGTTCTGACGCAGGTCGACGATCCAGCCGCACACGCTGGGTCCATCGACCTCCACGATGAGACTGTCGATGTGAGCCGCAAAAGCCTCAACATCGGCGCCCATGAAGAACGGAACCCGAATGAGGCCGATGTCATCGCCGACGCGCCGAGAAAACGCCACGCCCGTGCTCGGCGGCATAAGCGCGCCGGACGGGGTCTGGCTGGGTTGAGGCAGTTGCAGGAAACTGTGGTTGTCCCGCAATGCGCGAAGCGCGCGGCGGATGGCCGGATACGTCTGCTCCGGCGTGGACGCCCGGCGTGCGAACGAATGTGCATCCGCCCGGACTTGCACCCAGTCGACTGAAGCTCGCCTGAGTGCCTCTTCCTCCATGATGTCGAGGACCGCATCAAGGTACTGTCGCGCATCGTCGGAGACCTGCGCCTCGAGAGGCGCACTTAGCAGGGCGATCAGCACGCTCGCTGCGACCAGTATGCGCATCGACATCCTCAGTGCCGCCATCTAACGACTTGGCGTTGACCTGCACGAGCCAAGATGCTGCTCGAGAGGCGTGAGCTGCAAGGCGAACGCCGCTCGCGAATACGCTGACCGAAGTGTCTGGTCCAACGCCGGGTTAGACGGAGCGCGGCATACTCGCCCTATTCGCTTACCAAGAACGCTCCTGCGTCGGCCTTAGCCGCACGCCAGTCGTCGAGTCGCACTCCGGCCCCCGAGCCGACGGGGGCCGTCTCCACGTCGGAGTCATCGATGTGGATCGAGGTCACTTGAGCTTCGTGGAATCGCCAGCCGTGGCGAAATGCCAGCCGATCGCCGACCGAGACCGGGGTCGCAATTCGGAGCCCAATGACCTCGGCATCGGGCCATACCTTCTCAATAGTGCCGGCGTCGACATAGTGCTCGGGCACCGGCTCGATGCGTCCTATTCGATACAGAACGGGCAACACGCTTTCGGCGCGCCATGCGTGCTCTTCGATGTTCCGACATAGGCAGAATAAGTCCCAAGTGGTGAGCAGACCCACACCTTGCCTGGTAGCGTTCTCGAGGACGAGGGGTCGAAAAAGGCCGGTATGGTCTCGATCAGCGGCCGGGCGGTGTCTCTCGTGGTTGATGACGGTGAGCCCCTGAACATCAGTTCTCCCGGTTCGCCGCATGGCAGGTGCGAGATACTTGGCAACCTGCAGGGCGTCCTCGTCTGTAGGCTTCCCGAAGATTCCCTTCACCTCGACCAAGAGCAGCGGCGAACGATCCTCAACCCGCAGGTCCTCCATCAGGCCGTGTTCGTTGTCCTCGCCTTGTGCATCTACGTCGACCACTCTGGCGAGACCGAGATACTCAAAAGCGCGCCGGACGGCCTGCCTAAGCGGGTCCCCAGACTCGGTCATTAGATCGTGTAGAAAACCCCTCTCGGTCCGGATCTGGCCGACCCGAGTCTCGATCTCCTTGACCTTCGATGCCAGCTCCTGCCGAAGGCCGTCGACCTCCGCGGCTAGGCGGAGGATCGCCGGATGCTCGTAAGGTTCTTGGTGAAGCCAGGACGCCCCGGCCCTATCGGGGAAAAGGTCTGGAACAAGACCTGGGATGAGCTTGTCAACGACCGAAAGCGCTGCCGCGGTCTTGTCACGGACTTGCGGGAGGAGGACGATGACCCCCTTAGAGTCCTCCCAGTTCGTGATCAGCGCGACGGCCTCATCGAACTTGTTGATGAGCGCAAAGGCCGTGACCTCTTCAATCGGGCGGTAGGACATACCCAGTGTGCACGTATACCGAGCTCCGCGAAGATCATTACCAATGGCGGACTCCAGGCCCGGCATGTCGGGGTCGAAGCGAATCTCCTCTCCCGTATTGGGAAACACGTTGAGGTAGTTGTCGAGCGTCGTCAGAAAGGACCAGGGATGGGCTCGTATCTCACTGCGGGTGTGGATCCGCCGGTAGCGATCGATGCTACCCAAGTACAAGTCTTGGTTCAGTTCTGGCGCCATAAAGACGATGAATGCGCCGCCATGCCTGTAGATGCGGTCACAGTCGTCTCGCATCCCTGAGGCCACGCGCGGGCGAGGGTCAACAACTCCCTGGGAGCATTTGGCCCACCAGTCCGGTTCACCGTCGGACGTGACTTTACTTCCAGTGGGCGCGTCCGCTGGCTTTGGGGGTGCCAAGTCGATGATGACGATCTCTGACTCGGCCCAGCCCTCCGGCAGCGTCTGCGCGATTGGCACCGGGACGAAGGAGTCGGACTGCTCGACCATGAAGGGTCGCCCGAGCGACCCCCCCAAAGTTCTAAAGCCAGCGGCACTGAAGCGGCCAGCTGCGTCGGCGGGAAGATCAAGAAGGAGGACTTTCAGACCGTTGATGGAGTCGGCCGGCCTGGTTCCCTCAGATGTCGGAACGGAGGCTGCAGGCGAATCGAGTGGGTCCCGCTCGATCGCGGAGGATTTTCTGCTAAACGGCCACAGCGAAGACATGCGCGATCACTCTCTTGAGGCACCGCAGGGCAAGCTAGAGTGCGCCTAGCTTATGGAGTCTAGCCAGCTGACGGGGCAAGCTCCGTCTAACGACTCGCGTTTCTGCTGCGCGGGCATGATGCCGACCCATAGCGCGAGCTGCAAGGCGAGTGCTGTGGACCACGTACGCCCTTCCGCGTCAGCAGCAAACGCTGGTTAGCTAGAGTCACCCTTCGAGCGCTGTGACCTCTGGCGATGCCAATCCCTGAGGGCGAGGGCCACAGGATCGCGGATGGCCTCGGCACTTCCAGAGCGCATGACTGAGTATGCCTTGGCTGAATCCGTGTACGTGAAATCTAGGTCAAGTGGGTTGTGGAGTTCCGTGCCCTTCGCCAGGCAAAGTTGCTTCAGCGCCTCAAGAGTGCCGGAGACCAATGAGTCAAAGGCAGAACGGCTACGACCGAAGCCGTGCACGAAGTCGGTGTCCGCGTGAAAAGCATAGAACGGAGAATCGGTTGCCACCTGAATCCTGAGGCCCGTTGAGAAGATGCTGACCTCCCTCGCACCCGCCTGATTCTGAACCACTCTGGCTTCGTGTCCGGCGGCTTGAGCTTGAGAAGCGAAGACCTCAACAACGTCTTGCACTGGAAGCTCCCCTTCGAATTCGAGATGGCCGGCGGCATACAAGCCTCCCCACAACTCCAGTGGCTCGGCAATCAGCTCCGCTTTGGCGTCCTCGTTCGTTGCGTCAACAAACCAGATTCGCCCAGCCTGCCGGATGACTTCGTAATCCTCCTCGAGCAATCCCATCGCCACCAAGGTCGTGGACTCCAGAAACTCGGCACGCCCATGAAGCCAAACCTCCCAATGAGCGTGGGGGAGGATGTCTGCGGAGACGAGCGCCGGCACGGTTGGGACGAGGTCCCGCGCCATGGGCAGGATCGACAGGAAGCCGGTCGCCGTAGTGTTGGGCGGGTAGAGCGTCATTTGCTGGACCCCAGAGTCCACCTGCGGCGACAGGCCGACGGGGAGTAGGTGCGACGTCGCGTTGGCCATGATAGCGAACATGGGATTGGGTCCAATCAGCGGTGGGCCAAGCCTCATCCCGAGATTGGGACCCACGATGGGCGAAACAAAGTGACTGTTGAGATACGGACCGAACCGTGACGGACGACAGCGAATCGCGATCGAGTCACCGCGACTCAGCGAACCGGCGTTGGCAGCCTGCCAGAACTCCTGAGGTCCCTCAAACCGCTTGAGTTTGGCTCCGCCCTCGAGAATAGGCAGGTGCTTGCCGAGGCCAACGATCCAATTCTTGGCGTCCTGGTACATTGCTTGGATGAGCGCGCCTGCAATCGCCGCCCTCATGGATGCGTCCAAGCTGCCCCTCCGGCCGAGACTCTAGCTAACGACTTGGGTTTGAGCTGCGCGAGCAACATGCCGTCGCTGGGCCGCGAGGTGCAAGCCGAGCGGCCCAGCAGCCTACATGCTTACCGCGACAGCTCCAAACCCGGGTTATACGGCGACGGGCTTATCCGGAGCGTCCTTCTCCATCCCTCAGCCCCCGCAACATCGACAGGAGCGCTGGGCCATCGCGCAGTTCTAGCCGATAAGGAATCACCCTTTCGAACTCCGAATAGACACCAGGCGCGAAACGACCAGTCGTACTGATGATCGCTTTTGTCGATCCGATGTCTAGGTTCAAGACACCCCACACTGCGCGAACGTCATCAGCGGTCACGACTCGCCCCGGGGAAAACGCTTTCGCCTGATCGATGAATCTCAAGCGAAGTCCTCGATGCACGGCAATGACGTCCCGCCCGCGATCACCGCTTTGAGGGGTGAGGACGACTTCATCCCATCCGGCCTTATCGTAGCAAGCGGCGATGAACTCCTCGAAGGCGCGTGGTGCATCCGCGAAGCGAAACAGGAAAGCGTGGTCCTGTTCGATCCCCTCAACGATTCTGCGCCACGGCAGAGTGACTGCGTGAACTATACGCCCCTCTTCCACCGGCTCAGTCTGTTCAACGATGGTCTTGAGAAGGATTCCCGCGTCGATCGGGCTTAGAACGGCGGCTCGCCGACCACCGACCGTCTCCCATTCGACACGGTACCCGATCTCTGGTGACGAATAGAGCGCTTGAACAAGGGCGTCTAGCAGCTCGGGATTGGTCGCGAAACGAAGGAGCGCCTCTGGATCTTCATCGATGGATTGAGTTGCGCCGTACCACACACTTCGGAGAAATCGCACATCAGAGAGATTTCCGCCGCGCAGGTAGATGTGGGGATGAAGCCGGCCGGCGGCACCTTCATGCTGCTCGGCACTCATCAGCATGAGCTCGTGACCGTCGCCACTCCATACCGTCGCGACGTCCTCCCCCCCTGCGTCCCGTTCAAAGATGCGAAAGCCACGTATGAGGGGTATCGCCATCGCGCCGCTGGCGTGCGTTGAAGGGGGCATAGCTTCAATAACACAGTAGACGTCGTGAGTTGTCGCCGTATAACGACTTGGGGTTGACCTGCACGAGCAACATGGTCGCACCGCACTGCGAGGTGCAAGCCGAGCTGTGCGGGCCTACACGCTTACCGAAGTGTCGGGTCCAACCCCGGGTTAGAGAGCGCACGACAACCCCGAATCCGGGCGTTCGACTCAGCAGGGCGGCTCGCTCAATCGAAAAAGAGAAAGTAGCCGATGACTATGACGAACGCGGCCAGCCCGACGAGGTCGACCAACATGCCAAGATCGGCGAAGCGACGGAGCCAAGGCCGTCGCCCGGTGCCGTCAGACTGGGGTTGCGGCATGATGCGTTACGCCGATCGAGGACTCATTTCGTCGCCTGGGCGTCCGGGGTCTCGAAGGCCGCGATCTCGTCATCTGTTGTTCTCAGCGCGTCGAGCTTGTCGAGCCACAGCTCAGCGAATCGACACGGGACGTCGATCGCAATATGAAGCCGGCCGTCCGGAGCCCTCGTAGCCTCGTAGCGGTTAGTGCACTCCTCGACCATCGAATATTGGATCATACAAAGATCTCGCGTGGGCCCAAGATGACGAGACAGGGTTCCCTGCCCAATACGCCGCGCCTCTATAACGACTTGGAGTTGACTTGCTCAAGCAACATGGCCGCACCGCGCAGCTAGGTGCAAGCCGAGGTGTGCGGACGCTCACGCCTTCCGCGTCCGCTCAAAACCTTGTCAAAGAGAGCCGGCGTCGACTCAGCGACTCGGAGGGCGGGTCGGGGGCGTCTGTGGCGCTCCCCAATACCAATAGGCTACCGCACCAAAGACAATGCCGAAGAGGATTGCGAGGCCCCACAGTGCTTTCCGAACCCCGAAGGGATAGTGGCGCCTCCAGTGAATGATCGCTGACGCCCACCCGACGAGCATCGAGAACAGCACCAGGGCGGCAATCCAGTCAAGCAGTCGCATCTCTCGGCCTGCAGGTTGTTCGGGCATCGCGGACAGCGCGACGAGAACAGCGGTCGTCCCGACGACGCCGAAGATCGAGACAACGCGGCCGAACCGAATGATGTCTAAGTTCGCCATGGGTCTCGGCACTGCCCATCCTTACGGGACTGGCGACGCATATGGCCCAGCTCTCTAACCCCGATTTCGACTGCGAAGCCCCACCCGGAGCCCCGCCTAGGTCGCCCTAGCCTATCGCATACGCGCAGCCCGCGACATGGCTCGCGACAACGGTGTCGGCTATTCGCCCAACAGGATCGCTATCCCGACCGCTGTCGCCCTTCGGCGCCCAGAGGTCGGATTGGCGACGCTCGTGTTGCGCGGGGCTGGAGGGCCCCACTGCCCTACCGCACGTCGAACCCCGCCTGCTCCAACTCCTGGGTCCTGCGCGGGTCGTCTTCGCTGACGACCTGGCCGTCGAAGAGGTGGATGGAGCGGTCGGCCACGTGCGCATAGCGGGGGTCGTGGGTGACCATGCAGATGGTCGCGCCCTCGGCGTGTAGCTCCTTGAGCAGGTCCATCACGGCCCCGCCGTTCTTCGAGTCGAGGTTACCGGTCGGCTCGTCGGCGAGCAGGATGAGCGGCTTGCCGACGATGGCTCTCGCCACCGCCACGCGCTGCTGCTGACCGCCCGACAGCTGACTGGGGTAGTGGCTCATGCGATGGGCCATACCTACGCGGTCGAGCGCAGCCTGCACGCGCTCCTTCCGCTCGCTGCTGCCCATGCCGCGGTAGGTGAGCGGGAGCTCGACGTTCTCGAAGACGGTCAGGTCGCCGATCAGGTTGAACGCCTGGAAGACGAACCCGATCGCCTGGTTCCTGATCTTGGCGCGCTGAGAAGCGGTGAGGTTCTCGACCGGGGTGCCGTCGAGCACGTATTTGCCGCCGGTCGGGCTGTCGAGCAGACCGAGGATCGAGAGCAGCGTGGTCTTGCCGCACCCGGAAGGTCCGGCGATCGACACGAACTCTCCCGTCTTGATCGCCAGGTTGATGTTGGCGAGCGCGTGCGTCTCCACCTCCTCGGTGAAGAACACCTTCGACAGTCCCTCGAGCCCGATCAACGTCTTCGCATCCGTCATCGTCCTGCCCTCCCCTGTGTGTGTCCGTCGCCGCCCGGCACCGTCGACATGCTACGTCAGCTTCCCCTCAAGCGCACCCTGTCGAACCCATCCCACCGCGACATATCCGAAAGGATCACCACATCGCCGGCCACGAGGCCCTCGCTGACCTCGATGTCGTTCACCGAGTTGGCCCCGAGCTGGATGGTGACGCGGTCGGCGAAGTCCCCATCTGCGCTCACCTTGAAGATGCTCACGCGCTGGTTCGCCTGGCCGAATGTCGGGCGGCCCATGTAGGTCACGTCGTCGAGCCGTTCGATGATCACGTTGCCATCTACACTCAGGTCGGGGCGCGCCGAGGGGGGCAGGTCCGGCGGTAGCGCCACGTCGATGGTGACGGTGCCGCTGCGCACAGCGGGGTCGATGCGGGTCACCGTGCCCTGGATGGTGTCCGTGCGCGTATCGATGAGCGCCACCTGCCCGATCACGATGTCCTGCGCCTGCGTCTGCGTGATGCGGATCTCCGCCTTGAGCCGACCGGGCACGACCACGCGCGACAGGTTCTGGCCGGACTGCACCCACTGCCCTTCCTGGAGCGGGATCTCGAGCGCAGCGAGCACGCCACCTACCGGCACACTCACCTGCATGGAGCGCAGGCGATCGTCATTGAAGCGCACGAGGTCCTCCAGCCGTGCGATCTGCTCGGCCTGGGCGTCGAGCTGCTCTTGAGACGTGCCCTCCATCACCTGGAGGCGCTCCTCCTCGATCTGGAGGCGTAGCCGCAGCTCATCGGCTTGCTCGCGGCTCCGCTCGAGATCGGCACGCGCCACGAGGTCGGGGTTCTCGTCGAACAGGCGCTGGTTGGTGAGGTAGTTGCGCTCGGCATCCAGGAACTGCGCGCGCACCGACGCCACGGTGCCACGCTGCGTGAGCTCCTGCGTCTGGAGACTGGTGCGCAACTGGGCGAGCCCCGCCCTCGCCTGCGACAACTGCTGCTGCGCTTGCAGAAGCTGCATGTCGACGTCCGGGTTGCTCATGCGCATGATCACCTCGCCCCGGCCGACTTCGGTACCAGGAAGCGACATGATCTGCTCGATGCGTCCCGCGGTGACTGCGGTGATCCATCGCATCTGTTCGGGAACGAGCGTGCCCGGTCCCCGCACCTGACGGATCATCGTCCCATGCTGAACGGTGTCGCGCCACACCGTGGCCGCGTCGACCGCGGGTACGGCGGTCGGGAGCAGGCGCGGTACCAGGATCGTCAGTGCGATGAGTGCGACCGCCCCGGCGCCCCACAGGAGTTTCTTCTTCTTCTTCTGGGGCTTGGTGTCGCGAATGATGTCCACGGAGTCGTTCCTAACGCGGGCGGAGCGGCTGACCCACGGCCGCCTCGAGCGCGATCAAGTTGTAGTGGAAGTCGTACACGGCGTTCAGGTACGCCTGCTCCGCGGTAGACAACGTAGTCTGCGCGTCCATCAACAGAAGTAGATCGGCGGCCCCGAGCGCGTAGCGGCGCTGTTGCAGCTGGAGCTGCTCCTCGGAGAGCGCGCGGTTCCGCTCCTCGGCCTGAACCACGCGGTACGCCGAAACCAGGTTGTCGTAGGCACCGGTGACTGCCGTGCGCAGGCGGAGCTCCTCGGCGCGCCGGCTGTATTCGGCGTCTTCGGCGCGGTTCCTCGCCTCGGAGACCTGACGCTCCCTACTGAATCCCGAGAACACGGGAAGGGAGATCTGCGCGCTGACCGTGGCGGGTATGGTCGAGAAGTCGAACGGGAAGACGTCGTTGGCGGCGAGCGCCGCGTCGCGGTCCGCCTGCGTGATCTGGAGCTGCGTGCAGTCCTGGACGGAGTAGTTCGGAAGCCCGCCGTTCAGGCCTGTCTCGAGCGTGTTATTGAATTCGCAATTGCTGATGCGGGACGCCGCGCGGTCCTCCGCCTGCGAGATCACGAAGTTGCGGTTCAACGCCTCCTGCGCCTGACCCCGGAACGAGGCGGACACCCGGAGCGATGGTAGGTACTGGCTCGTGGAAGCCTGATGCGCCGCGGCCCGGGACGCACTCTCGCGGGCGCGTAGCGCGCCCAACGAGGGGTGCTCCGCAATCGCATCCGCCATCAGTGCATCGACTTCGTAGTTCGGCTCAAAAACCTGGAACGCGCTCGACAGCACCACGGCTTCGTCGAGGGGGAGGCCGACCTGCTCGCCGAGCAGCAAGCGCGACTGGCGCAGGGTGCGCTCCGCCTGGATGAGCGTGACATCGGCGCGACCGAGGTCCACCTCGGCCTGACGGCCTTCGGTTCCCGCGGCCGCACCCGTCGCCACCCGCGTCTGCACGATCTGGAGATTCTGCCGTGCGCGCTCGACCTGACGCTGCGCGACCGCCACCCCATCCTGCGCGCGCAGCACGGCCATGTACTGGAAGGCCACGTTGGACTCGAGTGTGAACTCGGCGGCGGCGATGGTCGCTTCGGTCGCACGCTTGTTCGCGCGTGCGTTCGGAACCCCGAAGATGGTGTTGCCGTCGATCGTCATGCCGAGCCCGATCGAATAGCCGGAGTAGTACCAGTCCGTGTCCTGCTCGAACGCGATGGTGCCGAACCGTTGGGCTCCGGCCTGCTGCCAGGTGCCACCCAGGCCGGCATCCACGCTCGGCAGGAACTGCGCATACGCCTCGCGTACCTGCCAGTTCGCTGAGGCCTGGTCGTTTTGGGCACTCAGGAACGAGGGGCTCGAGCCCTTGGCGAGCGCGATCGCGTCCTCGAGGGTGAGCTGCGTCGGTGCCTGGGCCGCGCCTGCGCCCGGCAGGAGCGCAGTCGTGACCACCGCCGCCACGAGGGCGGCCCACGTCGGTGTTGGATACGAGAGTCCCATCGCGGTCGCTCGCCCTCGAGAAGGAGCTACGCAGGCTCCGGTTGTCAAAAGGACGGATGCGCTCGACCGGACCCGGCGGCTGATCACCGGCCCCACCACCATCCCCCCACCCCCCGGCATACGATCAACTAGGATTTGTCTCCGGGGCACGGAGATGTGTAGCTGCGCGAGTTCGTGGTGCGCGCGCCGGCCGACGGCTACACGCTGATGCTGATGTCGGCAGCACTCTCGGTGAATAC
>JBEBGN010000140.1:0-8508 GCA_040081395.1 Longimicrobiales bacterium | reverse complement strand
CCCAGGCCGCGAATGCGGGCCTCACGCTGCCCGTATCGTGGGAGGTGCGGCTGCTCGGAGACGCGACCTTCGGCGCCGGCTCGCGGGACATCGTGCTCGAGAGCGCGATGCCGCTCTCCGACCCCGACTTGCCCCCGGAGGGCATCACCGCGTCGCTGGTCTACGTGGGCACCGCCACCCCCGCCGAACTCGCGCACGTCGATGTGCGTGGCAAAGTCGCCGTGCAGAAGGCGATTCCGCAGGCGCACACGGTGTTCATTCGCGACCCGGTGGGACCGAGGGCGCAGGCGCTACTCGAGCGGGGGGCGGTTGCCGTGCTCACGGTGATCGACCTGCCGGGTAACATGCGCGTGAACGACATGGGGTGCGGTACGGGGCCGTGCTTCAACCTGGGTGGTCGTGACGGTCACTTCCTCGAGCAGGTGCTGAGCGCCGCCGCCGAGCGCGGCATGCCGGACGCCGTGCGCGTGCGTCTACGCCTCGACAACGAGCGCTTCACGGGGCTGTCTTCTGCGAACGGGGTCGCGGTGATCCCCGGGACGTCGCGTCCCGACGAATACATTGTCCTGAACGCGCATGCGGACTCCTGGTTCGACGGCGCCGGGGACAACGGCGACGGGCTCGCGGTGGCGGTGGCGCTCGCGCGGCATTTCGCGAGGCCCGACGTGCGCCTGGAGCGGAGCGTAGTGATCGTCGCGAGCGCTGGCCATCACTCGGCCGGACTCTCGGGGCCCGGCAGCTTCGTGGCCATGAACCCGGACATCGTCGAGAACGCCGTCCTGTTCGTGAACCTCGAGCACACCGCTCAGCGCAACATCACGCCGGCACGTACCTCGCACGAAGACGGCTACCGCGAGTGGACCATGGACACGGGGGAGTCGGCCATCGTGGGCGGACTGACGAACATGGCGCCCTTCCTCGAGGACCGGATCCAGCGCGGCATCGAGCGCTATGGCACCAACTTCGTGTCCGGCCCCAACACCACCGCGAGCGGCGAGAGCGGCACGTACAACCGCACCGGCGTTCCGGTGTTCACGACCATTCAGGGCCCGCCGATGTATCACACCACGGGGGAGGTGCTCGAGATGGTGTCGACGCCCGGTATGGAGCGCATGGCGCGCTTCATGGCATGGTACGTGAAGGAAGTGAGCAAGGCCCCGGCAGCCTCGATCGATCCCAACTGATCGGCGAGCTTTTCCGGCGGGTTCGTTCCATCCATTTCGTTCAATGTGCATAGAGGAGTCCAGTCGATGTCCAGAAAGTCGATGCAGGTCGGGTTGGCGCTGTGGGCGGTGGGGTTCGCGGTCGCGAGTGATGCGGCGGCCCAGGGTCGGGGCGGATTCCAGCTCGCCCCCCTCCTCATGGAGACGACCGCCTTCCCGGATGGCGGCGTCATTCCGGCCCAGTACACGGGGCGGGGGGGCAACACGCAGCCCGGGTTCACGTTCAGCAACGCGCCGGAAGGGACCGTCAGCTACGCGATCATCTTCCACGACATCGACGTGGCCATCCCGCCGGGGACGGACGATGTGCTCCACTGGATCGCCTGGAACATCCCGGCGTCCGCGGGGGGCATTCCGGAGGGGAGCCTCCCGGCCGGCTCGGTGCAGGGCAACAACCTGCGCGGCCAGGCCAACTACATGGGCCCCGGTGCTCCGGCGGGTCCGCGCTACCACCACTACGTGTGGGAGTTGTACGCGCTCAACGCCAACCTCGACTTGCCCGTGACGACCACGCGCGCTCAGCTGCTCGCTGCGATGGCGGGTAAGGTGGTGGCCAAGTCGGCGTACGTGGGGCGGTACCGCCCGGAGTAGGCAAAGCAGTTCGAAGGTGCGAGTGGGTCCGCGGGGGGCGCGTGAGCGCCCCCCGCTGCGTTTTCGGGGTCGGACACCGCGTGGTACATTCTGCTATCGCAGCGCCCCGCCCGCGGGGTGAGACTCCCTCAGTGAGCGCGAGACCCATGTCGAGGCCGACCAGCCTTCCCACCGAGTGGACTTACTCCGAGTACGCCCGGCTGCCGGACGACGGATACAAGTACGAGGTGATCGACGGTGAGGTCTGTATGACGCCGTCGCCGGGGCCACCGCATCAGAATGTGGCTGGCAACCTCTACGTGGCTTTGCGCTCCTACGTAAAGGCGCACGCGCTGGGTCGAGTCATCTGGGACATCGACCTGCTCTTCGTGAGCGGCCAATACCTGCGGCCCGACATGCTCTTCGTGCCCAAGGCGCGCCTGGACGGCATTACGGACCGGGGGGTCGAGTCGGTCCCCGGCCTCGTGGTGGAGGTGCTGTCCCCGCACTCGCGTCTCATCGATCGCGTGCGGAAGCCCCCGCGCTATCGCGACTTCGGGGTGCCGGAGTACTGGGTGGTGGACCCGATCGAGCGCGCGGTCGAGGTCTACCGGTTGGGATCGGTCTCCGTCCCCGAGGTGCTTCGGGACACCGTGCGCTGGCAGCCGGACCTGGCGGTGCCGCCGTTGGAGATCCCGATCGCGGAGCTGTTCGAGGACTGACCTGCGGCGAACCGACCGCTGCGATCAGTCGATCTCGAAGACGAACGTGCGGGCTGATCCGCTCGGCAGGTCGCGGTCGTGCACGGTGCCGCGCTCCACGTAGCGAGCGGTGGGCCGGTTGTTCGCGTCGAACGACACGAGCACCATCTCGCGGGTGTGGCGATGGCTGCTGCTCGTCGCCGAGTCCGAAACGTCGAGCTCCCACACCGTGACCCGATCGTTGTCGAGCCGCTGCGTGGCGCCGCCCGCCGGGAAAGCCGCCTCGACTGCGCCCGTGGCCAGCGAGCCGAGGGACGGCTGCTTCATCTCGACGAAGACCGCACGCAGCGGCTCGTCGCTCGAGCCTTCCTCGCTGTGCGTGAGCCCGACACGCTGGAACGTGATGTTCCAGGCTTCGGTGTGTGTGGAGCGTCGTTCCCCCTCGGGCGAGATGATGACTCGGTCCCCCGACTCGTAATACACGCCGGTCATGTCATAGGGGTGGCGGTGCAGCGGGTACGTCTGTCTCAGCCACGCGATATCCCAGACGACTACACGGTCGTTCTCGAGCAGCTTCGTGGCGCCCGCGCGCGGAAACGGGGGTGGCGGCTCCTGAGGGGTCAGAGCCAGCCCGGCCACAAGCATGAGCACGAATCGCATCGACGACGGCGCCCGCTCAGGCCCTCGGCGTGAACGCCAAGAAGCGCCGCGGATTCTCCTCCAGGATCATCCGTAGCGTCGCCTCATCCATTCCTGCCTGGCGTAACATGGGGCCGAACACGGTCGCGGTCTGCGCGAACCCAGGACCTCCTTCACGCTTGAGCGCCGGGCGCGAGTAGAAGTCCGAGGACAGCAGCAGCTTGCTCGCGTGCCCGGCCTCGACGAACGCCATCGCCATTGCCACGCGCTGCGCGTCCGGCATGGTGCCGTTGAGCGTCACGCGATCGAAGCCGACGTAGGCGCCGCGCCGCGCGATTGCGGACGCGACCTGCACGGTGGGGTCGTCGAGACAGCACACGTGGCCGATGCAGAGGTTCCGCGGATCGGCGCCGTTGGCCTCGTAGATGTCGAGCTGACGCAGGGCCGCGTCGCGGGGGACCTCCGTGGAGCGGACGCCGTACGCGTTGTGGGTGAAGACCGGGATGCCGGTGCGCGCATGCGCCATCGCCACGGCCGTGTGCACCTTGCGTTCGTCGACGGTCAGCACGCCGGTCTGCTGCCCGATCTCGCCGAAGGCACCGAGGCGGTCACGCTGCGCTTCGGCGACCAAGTCGTCCGCGATCTGGTGAGCGGACTTGGTCGCGATCTCGGCGGGGTAGGTACGCTGCATGTAGTACCCACCGCTCGCCACCAGGGGCAGCCCGGATTCGGTCGTGATGCGACGCAGGGCCGCGAGATCACGCAACATGTCGGGATGGCCGCCGTCCACGATCAGGGCGATGCCGTCGGCCTTGGCCGCTCGTGCCTCCTCCACCATGAGGCCGACGTCGGCGTGGAAGGACGGGTTCGGTCCGATCTGGATGGAGAAGTGCTCGTGGAAAAGCACGGCGCCACGGCCGAGCGCGTCCGCAGCGAGGTCGCCCTGCATGGTCCGTATGATCGGGCCTGCCTGAACCGAGCTGGCACCCGCGCGACCGACCAGGGCGAGCACCCCGCTCCCCGCGAGCAGCCCCGCGCCCCCGACCATCCCGAGTCGTTGGAGCGCTTCGCGTCGCGTGAGGGTGGACGGCTCGTGCGTGGTGTTCATCTCCGGCCTCCGATGGGGTAGGACGACAACGTCCACCGCGTGCCGCTGTTACGGCAAGGGGGCGGCCGCACCGAGCCCGAAGAACTCCTCGATCCCGGTGAAGCCCATCTGGAAGCCGATCGCCACCAGGATCAGCCCGGAGAAGCGCGTGAGGATGCGCGTGCCGCGTCCGTGGATGCGGGTCGACACGAAGCCGGCCAGCGCGAACACGAGGTAGACCACCACCGCCGTCGACGCGATGGCGACCATGGTCGCCACCGGAATCAGCCAGACGAAGTACACCTCCCGCACCGCCAGCGTGACCGTGGTGACGATCGCTCCGGGGCCGGCGAGAAGCGGCATGACGAGAGGGACCCAGAGCGCATCCTCGGCGTCGTCGGAGCCGCGCTCGGCGCCGTGCGCTTCGGGCTCACGCCCCTGGAGCATCTCGAGGCCCATGACCACGAGGAGGAGTCCACCCGCCGCTCGGAACGCAGACACCTCGATGCCGAGCAGCCCGAGCAACTGCAGGCCTCCGGCCGCCGCGACCGTCAGAACCAGGAAGACACCGATGGAGACCTTGAGCGCGGCCGCGTACCGCTGCGCAGGCGCGTTCTTTCCGACGAGTGAGAGGAAGAGTCCCACCTCGGCGATGGGGTTCACCATGGCGACGAGGGGCACCGTCATGAACAGCACCGTCTGCAGGAACGACATGGGCAGCGTCGACGGGCGCGACCGCGCCTACCTCAGGGGAGTCGATAGGTGAGGAGCACGTCCGTAGCCGCGATCGCGACGTATTGCCGTCCGTCGGCGCCCTGGTAGGTGAGCGGGTTCGCGTTGCCTACGCGCTCCAGCTGGTCGGCCCACAGCTCCAGCCCCGTGGCCGTATCGAGCGCGCGGAAGCGGGCGTCGTCGGTCGAGGCGACGAAGAGCACGCCCCCTCCCGTCGTGATCGCGGCCGCGCGGCCGGGCCGGCCGGTATTCTGCTTCTCGGGCGGGAGTCCTTCGGTGATCCCGACCGGACGTACCCAGGCGATGTTGCCCGTCGCCGCTTCGACCGCGGTCAGTCGGCCCCAGGGCGGCTTCTGGCAGGGCCAGCGCGAGTCCCCCATGGCGACGTCGAAATTGGCGGGGCGCGGCGCGCTGCGGGTGTAGGGCTGCGGCTGACCGTCGGGGTCGTCCTGCATCCATCCGAAGGATCCGACGTCCTGACTGAACACGATCACATATCCGGTCGTGGGGTCGAACGCGGCGCCTCCCCAGTTGGGTCCGCCGACCAGGCCAGGGAAGAGCAAGGTCGCGCGCGGAGGGGACCCCTCCGGACGATACACCCAGGGGGTGAATGCTCCCTGGTTCACGATCTCACCCACACTCTCCACCAAGGCCGTGCAGGCGGCCGCGTGCTCTGGCGAGGTATCCTCGGCCGTCACCAGGTCGGCCGGCGCGTAGGCTACTCGCGCCATCGGGGGCGTTGTCGATGGAATCGGCTGCGTCGGGAAGGCGAGTTCGCCGGGGACCTCGCTCGCGGGGACCGGTCGCTCTTCCACGCCGTAGAGGGGCTCGCCGGTCGCGCGATCGAGCAGGTACAGGTACCCGGACTTGGTCGTCACCCCCAGCCCACGCACGACCTGTCCGTCGCGGTCGAGGTCGAAGAGGACGGGAGCGGCCGGAGGGTCGTGGTCCCACAGGTCGTGGTGGATGGTCTGGAAATGCCAGGCGTATTCGCCGGTGCGCACGTCGACGGCCACCACCGAGTTCGCGTACAGGTTCGCCCCGCCGCGGTCGCCGCCGTATTGCCAGGGGAGGGGAGCGGCGAGCGGCAAGTAGATCAGGCCGAGCTCCGCATCCATGGTGAAGTAGAAGGGCCACGCATTCGCGCCCAGGCGGCCTACCCAGCTCTCCCCCGCCCACGAGTCCGCGCCGACCATGCCGGGCTGCGCGACCGAGCTGAACTCCCAGAGCTTCGCGCCGGAGCGCGCATCGTAGGCGCGCGCGTTGCCGATGCCGCCGGGCTCGCCAGGGGGCGTGTTCGCACCGACGACTACGACGTTCTCGAAGACGAGCGGCACGGAGTTGTACGGGATGCCGAGGTCGATCGTGCCGCTCTCGCCAAATCCGGCCGATGCGGCGCCGGACGCTGCATCGATCGCGAGCAGCCGCGACCCCGACGTCACGAAGATGCGCGGCTGCGCATCGCCCGTGCCCTCCCAGTACGCCACGCCGCGCCGGGAGGGGCCGCCACCGTCCACCGCGTGGCGCCAAAGCTCCGCGCCCGTGACCGGGTCGATCGCCACCACGCGGTCGGCGGCCGGCACGTACATGACGTCGCCCACGACGATCGGGGTCGCCTGCGAGTTCGGGTTGACCGGGCGCGCGTCTGCGGTGGGGGGCGCGTCGCTGCCGAGCGAATAGCTCCACGTCCGAGTGAGGGTGGCCACGTTCGCGGGCGTGATCTCCGAGAGGGACGAGTGGCCTGTCCCCGCCAGGTCGCCGCGGTACATCGGCCAGTCGGTGCGCACGGACGCGACCTCGGCGCCGCCACAGGCCGCCACCGCCAGGCCGATGACGTAGAGGGTGGCAAGCTGGCTACGTTGGGTGGCGCGCATGCGGGGTCTCGGGGCGGGGATCCGAAGTGGGTCGCGACGAATCTGCGGTGCACCGCGTGGGGCCGACAGGTGCGCGCTTGCGCACGGGCGATGCGGGTCGGGATGTTCTGCGCGCGCACGGAAGTTGATGCCACTCGACGGAGGAACGAACCATGAAGGTCACTCGCTACCTGACGCTGGCAGCGCTCGTCGCCTTACTCGGCTCGCAGGCCGCCCCGCTCGGCGCCCAGTCGCCTCCGGTTGTCACCGCGGCCACCATCCAACAGTGGCAGCGCGAGCTGAGCAACCAGGGTCGCTGGGGGGCGAATGACGAGTTGGGCACCCTGAACCTGATCACCCCCGAGCACCGCGTGCGCGCGGCACGTTTGGTCACCCAGGGCGTCTCGGTGTCACTCTCGCACGATTACCTGAAGGAGCGTGCCGAGGACTCGACGTCCCCCTTCGGGCACGAGATCCTGGGATCGCCGAGCGCCGGCTACATATCGGATCGCTACACGGTCTCGTACCACGGGTACGCTCACAGCCACATGGACGCGCTGTGCCACAACTCGTCCGGCGGGCTCATGTACAACGGTATTCCTCGCACCACCGTGGACACGATCGCGAGCGGCGACGGCTGCACGCGACTCGGGATCACGACGGTGAAGCAGGGCGTCGTCACGCGCGGAGTGCTTCTGGACATCGCACGGCTGAAGGGTGTCGACTACCTGGAGCCGGGTACGGCCATCACGATCGCGGACCTCGAGGCCGCGGAGCGACAGGCCGGCGTGCGCGTTGGGGAAGGGGACGTCCTGCTCGTGCGCGCGGGCCGCTGGGCTCGCCGCGCGGACACGGGAGCCTGGGCCACCGGGCGCCTGGGCGCCGGATTGCACGCATCGGTGTTGCCATGGCTGCGCGAGCGCGGCGTCGCGATGCTCGGGAGCGACTACATCAGCGACGTGCTTCCCTCGCAGGTGGAGGGCGTAGCCCAGCCGATCCACCTGGTCACACTGGTGACCATGGGTATGTGGCTCTTCGACAACCTCGATCTCGAGGCGGTCGCGGAGGTCGCGGCGGAGCAGGACCGGTGGGCGTTCATGCTGGTGGCCGCGCCGCTCGCGGTCCCCGGAGGCACGGGGGCGCCACTGAATCCGGTCGCGATCTTCTAGAGTTGGCGGACAAACAGCGGGGCCGCCGCGGATCTCTCCGCGGCGGCCCCGAACTACGCTTTGCCGTGCTCGCGGCTAGTGCGCCGCGCCCGCTTGCGGCACCGCCGCCGGCAGTCCGAACGCCGCGAGACCGCTTCCGAGCTGGACCAGGATGACCTGGTGCCCGTTGTGCACCCAGCTCGACATTCCGTAGCTGCTGTTCCCCGGAATCTCGACCGCACCCACGCGGCGACCCGTCTGTTTGTCGATCGCGAACAGGCTGGGTGTGTTGTCCGCCGTCATGCCCGAGGCGAACAACAGGTTCGGCGACACGACCATCGCCGAGTGTCCCTGCCGCCCACGGTTGGCGATGGCATCGATGTTCGCCACGCCCTGGAGCAGCGGGTGATTGCGAATCGCATCCTGCTGCGCCTGCGGCGCGTCACCGTGCGGGATCACCCAGAGGTGCTCGCCGGTGTTCAGGTCGATGGCCGTGATGCGGCCGACCGGACCCTTGAAGATGTCGAGGCCATCCACCGACGGGCCGCCGCGACC
>JBEBGN010000139.1:0-8510 GCA_040081395.1 Longimicrobiales bacterium | reverse complement strand
CCCCCACGCCGCCCATGCGGAACTCGCGCACGCGAGCGTCCCCCGCGAGTAGCTCCGAGACCCGCTGGCGGAGGGCCCCCGTGCCCTTCCCGTGGATGATGCGGAGCTCGCCCAGGTCCCCCAGCATCGCCTCGTCGAGCGCGCGCGTCAGTTCCGCTTCCATCTCGTCGACGCGCTTACCGCGAAGGTCGACCTCGATGGGCGGCGCCGCGTCCCTCGTCGGCCCTCGCCAACCTCCCCGCCTGGGCCGCGTCTCGGAGCCCGTCGGCGACTCCGCCTGGAGCTCGAGCTCGTCGAGCGGCACCTCCAGACGGAGAGCGCCCGTTTCCACGAGGGCACGCCCGGAACGCACCTCGACCACGCGGCCGCTCGAGCCTACCGAGCGCACATGGACGGAGTCCCCGGGAGCGGGGGTGGACGACTTCCCGGACGCCGCGGACTTCGCGCGTCCCGCCGCGGTGCCCCTCTTGCGAGCGGGGTCGCGGAGGCGCCCCGCCGCCTGCTCGACCTTCCGGCGCGCCTCGCGTGCGACCTCCTCGACAGGCTGGCCGCCCTCGGCGGCGCCCTGCACCGTGCGAATCGCCTCTTCCACTTCGGCCCGAGCCTCGAGCAGCAGCTTGCGCGCATCCTCTCGTGCGCGGGCATCTGCCGTGCGCTCCGCCTCGCGCAGGGAGCGTGCGCGCGCATCGACGTCGACGCGCAAGCGCTCGGCCTCCATGCGCTCGTGGTCCAGCTGCTCGGCGAGGTCTCGCGCCTCCCGCTCGTGGCGCTCGAGCCGGGCCAGCAACTCGTCCATCTGCGCGTCCCCCTGATCGCGGTACCCCTCTGCCCGGTCGAGCACGGCGCCGGGGAAGCCGAGCCGCCGCGCGATCGCCAAACCGTAGCTTCGGCCCGGGCGCCCCTTCACCAGGCGATACGTGGGCTCCATGCGCTCGGCGTCGAAGTGGAGGGACCCGTTCACGATCCCGCTCCCCTCGGTGTCCAACCGCTTCATTTCGCCCAGGTGGGAGGTGACCAGTACCGTCGCGCCGCGCCGCACGAGCTCCTCCAGGACCGCGCGCGCGAGCGCGGCCCCCTCGGCGGGATCGGTCCCGGTCCCCATCTCGTCGATGAGCACGAGCGAGCGGTCGTTCGAATCGCCCACGATGTCCGCGAGGTTGGCGAGGTGCGCCGAGAACGTCGACAGGTTCCGCGCGATCGACTGCTCGTCACCGATATCGGCGAATACGTCATCGAAGATCGGCAGCACGGTACCAGGACCGACCGGAGGCACCACCCCGCTCTGCGCCAGCGACGAGATGAGCCCGACAGCCTTGAGCAACACGCTCTTGCCCCCGGTGTTGGGCCCCGAGATGACGAGCGCGCGCTCGTGCGGCTCGAGCTCCAGGTCGAAGGGCACGACGGCGCCCTCCCGCGCCTCGAGCAACAGCGGGTGGCGGCCATCGTGGATGGAGAGGCTGCGGGCTCCGTCCGCCGCGATCTCCGGCACCACCGCGTCCCAGGCCACGGCCGCACGCGCCCTCGCGTCGAGCGAGTCGAAGTCGACGAGCGCATCCCATGCGCCGCGGATCGACGCGGCGTGGGGGAAGAGCTGGGCGGTGAGTTCCCGTAGGATGCGTCGGACCTCGCGAGCCTCCTCGCCCTCGAGATCGCGGAGCTGATTCATCAGGTCGATCGCGACCGGAGGTTCCACATATACGGTCGCGCCCGTCTGCGACTCTCCATGCACGATGCCCCCGACCTCGCCTCGTCCCTCTCGGCGGAGCGGCACCACGTAGCGACCGTCCCGGATGGTGACCGACCCATCGGGTACCACGAAGCGCTCGGGAAGCGTGCCGAGGTATGCCTCCAGCTTGCGCACGATCTTCGTGTGCGCTCCCCGGAGGCGATCGCGGATCGTCTTGAGGTCGCGCGATGCCGTGTCCAGCACATGGCCGTCTGCGTCCACGCTGCGCACGATCGCCTCGCTGACCGGTCGCAGGTCGACGAGCCGAGTCTCGATGGAAGCGAGCTCGGGAAACTCCCCCGCAGGCGTCAACTCCGCCCGCAGCTCCCGGGAGGTCGTGAGCAGCACGCCCAAGGCAAACAGCTCGGAGCCCTCGAGCGCGGACCCCTCCGTGGCGAGCTGGGCGAGGCAAGCTCCCACATCGGGTACCGGCCCGAGCCCGAAGTCAGGACGGTCGGCGCGAAAGCGCATCGACGCCCCGACCCGGCCCAACTCGCGGACCACCACATCTCGGTCGGTGCGGGGCTCGAGGGCGCGGATGCGTTCCCGTCCCAGCTCGCTGGACGCACGTCGAGCGACCCGGTCGAGCACGCGCTCGAACTCGAGGACCCCGAGCGCGTGCCCGCTCATCCCGGTCTCGTCGGCTGCCTCACGCGCCGAGCTCCTCCCGAACGATCCTGTTCGCCTCCTTTCCATCGAAGCGGCCCCGGATCATGGGCATGAGGGTCGCCATGACGGCACCCATCTGGTTGGCACCGGCACCGATCGCCTCGCGAACCATCGCGCGCACATCGTCTTCCGACAGTCCGGCGGGTAGGTAACTCGCGAGCACGGCAGCCTGCGCGTCCTCGTTCTCCGCCAGCTCGGCCCGGCCACCGGCGCGCATCTGCTCGGCGGCGTCCTTGCGCTGCTTGATCGAGCGGCCGATCACCTGCACGATCACGTCGTCCGTGGCCTCGACTCTGTCGTCGATCTCCCGGTACTTCAGGTCGGCCAGCAGTGTCGACAGGACGAGCGTCCTGAACTTGTCGCGCGCTTTGCGCGCCGCATTCAGCTCGGCCTGGATCCGTGACTTCAGGGGGCTCGGCAAGGCTCAGGCCATGTCTCGAGGGGCGTGCGCCGGGTGGCGCACGGGTGGAAGCTACCCCCCGGTTCGCAGACGGGTCAACGCGAGGTCGCGTTCATCCCGGTGGCCACCCCAGGGCCCGCCCGCCCAGCAGGTGCACGTGCAGGTGAGGGACGGTCTGGCCACCGTCGGCCCCCGTGTTGATCACGGTGCGGTACCCGCCGGCCGCGAGGCCCTGCTCGCGAGCGATGCGTCGCGCGGCCAATAGAAGGGACCCGAGCATTTCGCCCTGACGCTCGTCGGAGGCATCGAGCGATGTCACGTGGTCGCGAGGCACGATGAGCACGTGCACGGGCGCCTGCGGACTGATGTCGCGAAACGCTACCAGCCTCTCGTCGTCCAGGACCAGCGCCGCTGGGATCTCGCGTGCCACGATCTTGCAGAACAGACAGTTCGGTTCGCGCATGCGACCAGGTTAAGCGGAGGCACGGGCTCACGCGAGCCAGCGGCGGTCCTTCGGCGCGGCCCGCACGAGACGTCAGCCGGAGACGTCGGCATGCTCGGATGCGCGCGTCGGGGCGCTTGCCGGGGAAAAGTGGTCCCTCGGCGACATGGAGGCGCTCCAGCGCGCGCCGCACCTTCCCCGTGTGCCAGCCGATCCGTGATCCGGCTGGCTCGACACGGACTCCCACGCTGGAGAAACGCATGCACCCGATCGCCGCCTGCGCCGAGACCGCGCTGCGCCACCACGTCGACCCCGCCCTCCGTCTGCGCGAGCTGGTCGAGCTCGTAGCCGTCCACGTCGACCTCACGCTCGACGCCGCTCGGCTACGCGGAATCCTCGAAAGCTACCCGGAACACTTCCGGTTGCTCGATCCATGGCGCGGGCGGTGGGAAGCGCGCACGGCGCGGGACCCCGAGGAGCCGGACCCGGGCATCGATGTCTGGGTGATCGGCGTCAGCGAGGGGGCACCCCCGCCCGGGACATCTCCTGCCCTGCGGCTGAGGGAAAGCGTCCGCTGGCTCGCGCGCGGCGTGGACCCCAGGTCTCCGAGCGATGTGGGCCGCTGGTACGCCATCGTGCTGGCCGAGCGCGCGGTACGGCACGCGACCCGACGCGCTGCGTAGGCGGCCGGGTGCCCACGACGTCAGTCGAGGGGACGCGCCCCCCGCGTTCGCTCGAAGAGCGCCGAGCGCCACTCCCCGTCCTCGTCGACTTCGCGGAAGTGCAGCCCTTCAGCCTCCGCGGCGCCGCGCACGGTCGGCCACTCCTGCGCCATGATTCCGGAGAGGATCAGCCAGCCCCCCGGCGCGAGCGCGCGGACGAACCCGCTCATCAAAGCAGTGAGCGGACGCGATTCGATGTTCGCGACGATACCGGCGACGGGCCCTAGCACCGCGAGGTCGTCGGGACCGACCATGGCCTCCACGCATCGGACCCTGTCTCCGACCCCGTTCAGCACCAGGTTGTCGCGGAGGGCTTCGCATGCGAGCGCATCCGCTTCGATGGCAGTGACCTCGTCCGCACCGAGGCGAGCGGCCGCAATGGCCAGGATCCCGGAGCCGGCACCGACATCCAGGACTCGGCCACCGGGCTGGACGGTGCGATCGAGGAGGCGTAGGCATCCGCGCGTCGTCCCATGCTCCGCGGTGCCGAAGGCCATGCCCGGGTCGATCACAATCTCGATCGCGGGTGCACCGGGGGGCGCCGGCGTCCAGGAGGGGCGCACCAGGATGCGTTCCGTGACCTGACGCGGAGCCAATCCGCGCTTCCAGGTCTCGGCCCAATCCTCGTGACTCCGCCATTCGACCTCGAAGTCGAAGTCGTCGGATCCCGCCATGGCACTCAGGTTGGCTCGGGCGCCCGCGACGAAGGCGTCGAGGTCGGCAGGCTCCTCGACCGCGGTGACGTACCAGCCGTCTCGCTCCTCGGCCGCGCGAGCACCCAGCGCGAACAGCCCTTCGACGAGCAAGGGGGACAGATCGGCATCGCCGCGCGGCCGCACGCGAAGCTGGAGCCAGCGTCGGTTCATCCGCCGGTGAACGCCTCTTTCACGCGAGACCAGAACCCCTTCTCGGAGCGCAGCCGAACCTGGGACGGCGGCGGGGATTCGATCTCACGCAGTTTCTTGATCAGCGACTCTTGCTCCGGGGTCAGTTCGTCGGGAGTCCAGACCTGGACGCGCACGAGCTGGTCCCCCCGCACGGTGCCGTTCAGCTCCGGGAGTCCGAGCCCCTTCAGAGGGAGCACCTCACCGCTCTGAATCCCCGCAGGCACGGTGACTCGGGTCGTGCCGTCGATCGTCGGCACATCCATCTCGGCACCGAGCGCGGCCTGACCGAAGGTGATAGGCAGGTCGTGCACGAGGTCCGAGCCTTCCCTCGCGAACCGCGGGTCCTCCAGGATCTCGAGCAGCACGACCAGGTCACCGCGTGGCCCTCCGCGAGGACCGGAACTCCCGCGGCCACGAAGCGTCAGGAAGTTCTCGGCGGTGACACCTGCCGGAACCTCCAACTCGACCTCGCGGTCCGCACGCACGCGTCCCTCGCCCGTGCACGCGGTGCACGGCTTCTCGATGATGCGCCCCTCCCCCTGACAGGACCGACACGGCTGCACGCTGACGAACTGGCCGAACACCGACCTCTGCACGTGCCGCTCCTCACCCGAACCATCACATGAGCGGCACGTCGTCGGAGCGGTGCCGGGCTCGGCACCCGACCCGTCGCAGCGCGCGCAGTGGTCCAACAAGGACACGCGCACGGTCTTGGTCACACCCTTCGCGACCTCCGCGAGCGTGAGCTGGAGCCGGATGCGTACGGTCTGACCGCGGCGGCTCGCGGTGCGCTGCGTCCGTCCGCCGCGCATGCCGAAGAGCTCCTCCATTCCCGCGAAGCCGCCGAAATCGCGCATGAAGACCTCGACCGCGTCCCCGAAGTCGAAGTTGGCCGGGCCGGCGCGACCCTTCACCCCCTGCTCGCCGTAGCGGTCGTAGAGGGCCCGCTTCTCCGGATCACGCAGCACCTCGTAGGCCTGGGTGACTTCCTTGAAACGCTCCTCGGCCTCTTTGGAGCCTTGGTTGCGGTCCGGATGGTACTGTAGGGCGAGCTGACGGTAGGACTTCTTGATCTCGTCCGCGTCCGCAGTGCGTGACACGCCCAGCAGTTGGTAATAGTCGGCCATCAGATGGGTAGGTCGCGGGTGCGGAGGAAGGAAGTGTGCGGCGCTCGCGTCACGTCGCGAGCACCCGCGTGACCAGGGACGACGTGTAGTCCACGATCGTGACGACCTTTTCGTACGGCATGCGCGTCGGCCCGATCACGCCGATCACACCCCGCAGACCGCCGACGCTGTATTCCGCGGTCACGAGCGTGAAGTCGGAGAGCGCGCTCGCATCGTTCTCGCCACCGATGGTGATCTTGATGCGCCCCGCGTGCTCGCGGTTCCCGACGACCTCCGCGAGGAGATCCTTCTGGTCGGTGAGATCGATGAGGCCCTTCAGGCGGGCGCCCGTCCCGAACTCGGGCTGTGAGGCGAGCACGCTGGTCGGGCCGAGGTGCAGCTTCGAGGAGTCTACCGCGCTGAAGTCGAAGAGCTCGGCCCCCGACTGAACGAAAATGTTGATGAGATCCTGTCCCGTCCCCTCGGGCGCGCTGTCCCTCAGTCGCTCCGAGAGTGTGCGACGGATCTCCGTGAGGCTCAGGCCCGCCAGCCGTTCGTTCAGGGCGAGCGTGACCGTGACGAGCGTATCCTGCGGCACCTCGATGGGCAGATCGACGTAGACCGTGCGCACGACCCCGCCGCGAATCGTCGCCACCAGGAGCACCTTGTTCGACGACACCTGAATGAGCTCGAGCTTCTCCAGCACGGCGTCCTCCAGGCGCGGCGCCAGCGCGACCCCCAACTCGTTGGAGATGAGGCTGAGCACTTTGGTCGCGTTCAGGATCAGGCGCTCGACGGCGGAGGTCCCGGCTCGGCCCAGCTCCCGCTCCAGGCTGGCACGATCTGCGGGGGAGGGCGCCAACGGCTCCATGAGCCGGTCGACGAAGAATCGGTAGGCCTGGTCGGTCGGGATGCGCCCCGCGGAGGTGTGGGGGTGGAAGAGGTACCCCTTAGCCTCCAGGTCGCTCATGGTGTTTCGGATCGTCGCTGCGGACACGCCGAGATCGAATCCCCGCAGCACCGTGCGGCTTCCTGCGGGCTCGGCCGTCGCCACATACGTGCGCACGACGGCCTCGAGCACCTGCTGCTCGCGCTCGCTGAGCTCCTTGCCGACAACGTCTTTCCGTTCCAAGCCTGGCATATTCGAAGATCGAGACGCGCCGCCCGGCGGGTCAACCCGCGGCTGCGTCACCCCGCGGCGCGTCGAGGGAGTCGAACTCGACCGCGAGCCGGTCGAGGAGGAGCCATCCCTCGCTAGTGAGCCGAACGCGGTGCTCGGTAACGGTCGCGAGCCCTCCCCTCACCCACTCGCGGACTCTAGTGAGGGCCGCCTCCGAGCGCCCCTCGAGAGGAAGGCCGGATCTCGTACGGAGCCCGAGCCACGTCTGCTCCAGGGTCTGGGTCGCGACGTCGATCCGCTCGCGCCCCTCTTCGGGACTCTGGCCGGCCAGAAGCCGCTCGCGATAGGCCGCCCAATCGCGTGTGTTCCACCACCTCGAGGGATGCACATAGCTGTGCGCGCCGTTGCCGAGGCCGAGGTAGGGGCGACCGTCCCAGTAGACCGTGTTGTGGCGTGACCACGTTCCGGGCCGCGCGAAATTCGAGACCTCGTAATGCTCGTACCCTGCGTCCGTGAGCCGTTCGGCCGCTTCGAGAAACTCTTCCCGATATCGCTCCTCGTCGACGCCGGGCTCTCTGCCCTCTGCCACCGCCCGACCGAGCGGGGTACCGGACTCGACGCTCAGGCCGTACAGGCTCACGTGCGGCACCTCCAGTTCCAGCGCACGATCGAGGTCCTCCGTCCAAGGGCGCTCGAGATGCGCGGGCAAGCCGAACACCAGGTCGACGCTGACGTTGCCGAGACCGACGGCCCGGGCCGCGCGCACGGCTCGCTCCGCTCCGTCGGCGCCGTGCAGACGACCCATCCAACGCAGCGTGGGCTCGTGGAAGCTCTGCACACCCAAGCTGAGTCGGTTCACCCCCGCCTGCCGCCAGGCCCCACCGAGATCTTCCGTGAAGCTCTCCGGGTTGGCCTCCGCGGTCCATTCGAGGTCCGGCCCGGTGACCCGGCTTTCGCCGATCGCGCGCCCCAGTCGCTCCATCGCGGTCGGGCCGAGCAACGAAGGCGTGCCACCGCCCACGTACAGCGAGTGGAGTGTATCCGCCAGCCGCAGGCCCGATCGTTCGAGATAGGTCAGCTCGGCTGCGATCGACCCGGCCCAACCGTCTACGTCCCCCGTCGAGCGCACGGTGACGGCGAAGTCGCAATACAGACACCGTCGCACGCAGAAGGGAGCATGCACGTACACCGACTCGACGACGAGCTGCTCCTGCCGCATCGCTAGGCAGCCCGTCTGAAGCGCATGCCTGGCAGTTGGTCCAGGAGTCCCCCGAGCTCCATCTCCGTGAGCAACCCGAGCGTCTCGGCCGGGGTGAGCCCCAGCCGGGTCGCGAGCTGATCGACGCCCAGCGTCTCGGCACCGAGGCACGCGAGCAGGCGGCCCCCTGGACCCGTTGCGGCGGGCGTCACCCGCGCGCCCGGCGAGTCGCCTCCGGTG
>JBEBGN010000297.1:0-2181 GCA_040081395.1 Longimicrobiales bacterium | reverse complement strand
CAGGACCGGCGCATCCATCAGAGCTCAGGGTTCGAGATGCTCGACGCCGCCGCGCTCGCGGTGGCCGAGCTCTACCGATTCTCCCCTGCGCTCAACCGCGACAAGCGAGTGCCGGTCTGGGTGCTCTTCCCGATCGAGTTCCGCGTCAGATAGGCCAGGGGGAGCGCCCGCCACTCGGGTCAGGATGGCGTAGTGGCCGGGGGGATCTCCTCCCGGCCGCTCTTCTTGGTCGGTCCGGAGCCCCGGGGGTAGATTCCAGCTCCCCCGCCCGAGTCCGGCGGCGGAAGACCATCTGCGCGGAAGGGGCCCTCAGCGTGGTACCGAGAAGGAAGACCGTGGCCGTCGACGTCGGTGGCGTGATCGTGGGGGGCGGTGCCCCCGTCGTCGTCCAGTCGATGACCAACACGGACACCGCGGACGTGGCCTCCACGCTTGCCCAGATCGAGCTGCTCGCTGATGCGGGGAGCGAGATCGTTCGGGTGACCGTCAACAATGACGCGGCTGCGGCCGCGGTCCCCGAGATCGTCCAACGGCTGCGGGACGACGGGTACACGACCCCGATCGTGGGCGACTTCCACTACAACGGGCACGTTCTCCTCACGGAGTACCCGGCCGCGGCGCGCGCACTCGACAAGCTGCGCATCAACCCCGGGAACGTCGGCACCAAGCATCGCGACTCCAACTTCTCCCTGATCGTGCGCATTGCGATGGAGCACGGGAAGCCCGTCCGCATCGGGGTGAACTGGGGCTCGCTCGACCAGCGTTTGCTGACCGAGCTCATGGATGCGAACGCGCGGAGCTCCACGCCCAAGGAAGCCCAGGCAGTGCTCATGGATGCGCTCGTGGAGAGCGCCGTGCGCTCGGCCGCACTCGCCGAGGAGACCGGGCTCGGCCACGACCGCATCGTGCTGTCCACCAAGGTCTCTTCGGTGCGCGAGCTGGTGACCGTCTACCGGATGCTGGCCGAACGGTCCGAGTACGCGCTGCATCTCGGGCTCACCGAAGCCGGGCTCGGCAACAAGGGGATCGTCGCCACCACGGCCGGGCTCGCACCGCTCCTGCTCGATGGCATCGGCGATACCATCCGCGTGTCGCTCACGCCTTCGCCCAACGGGGACCGGGCCGAGGAGGTGCGCGTCGCACGTCAGATCCTCCAGTCGCTCGGCATCCGCCACTTCGAGCCGCAGGTCACCTCCTGCCCGGGGTGCGGTCGAACCACGAGCACCTTCTTCCAGGAGATGGCCGAGGACATCACCTCCTACATCCGGGACATGATGCCGATTTGGCGTCGCGACTATCCCGGCGTCGAGGAGATGGACGTCGCGGTGATGGGGTGCGTGGTGAACGGGCCAGGGGAGTCGAAGCAGGCCAACATCGGCATCTCGCTCCCCGGCACTTTCGAGGAGCCGAAGGCCCCGGTGTACATCGACGGCGAGCACGCGGTCACCCTCAAGGGGGAGGGGCTGGTCGAGGAGTTCAAGGGGATTCTGAACGACTACGTCCGACGGACATACGGCGCAGCGGCCTCCTCAGCGGGGACGCCGTCCCTGTAAGTCGTCCCACCCTGGGGACGGCGCTGTCCTCTACGGGTGTCCTGAAGCGATCTGCCGCATCCGGAATTCCGCATCATCGTGCCTCTTCCGACCGTCGAGCACGTGGCACGTGCATTGCCCCCGATGGTAGAAGACGGTGAACGGGCTCTCCGACCGGGGGGATCGGACCATGAAACGGATCGCGCTGTCAGCAGCGCTGGCCGTGATGCTCGCGGCGCCCGCTGCGGGCGTCGCCCAGGGCGGCCCTGGATTCCTCTTTAGCCGACCGAACGTATCTCTCGGGATACGAACGGGTTATACGCTTCCGCGTGCGTCGAGCTACATCTTCCAGTTCTCGCGCGAGGAGTTCACGCTCAACCAGTTCGATTTCGACGCTCCCTACCTCGGCGCGGAGTTTGCCTTCCGCCTCTCCGAGCGCTGGGACGCGGCCATTTCGGCGGGGTGGAGTGAGAGCCACGGGCTCTCGGAGTACCGCAACTGGGTGGACCAGAACAACCTCCCCATCGAACAGGAGACGATCTTCCAGACGGTCTCCGTGTCCGCGGGGGCGCGGTACTACTTCAAGGACCGCGGCCGCTCGATCGGGCGCTTCGCATGGGTGCCTTCACGGCTCGCGCCCTATGTGGGC
>JBEBGN010000023.1:0-30054 GCA_040081395.1 Longimicrobiales bacterium | reverse complement strand
ACGTCTCCCACGATCGCGACCACCGCGTTGCGGGGGGCGTAGTAGCGCCGGTAGTACGACTCGACGTCGCGGCGGCTCAGGGTCTCCAGATCGGTCATGTACCCGACCACGGGGACGCCATAGGGGTGCACGGTATACGCAGCCGCGAGGTGCTCCTCGTAGAGGCGGCCGAACGGACTCGTCTCGATGCGCTGCCGGCGTTCCTCCGTGACGACCTTGCGCTCGGTGTAGTACTCACGGAACACGGGATCGCTCATGCGATCTGCCTCGAGCGCGAACCAGAGCTCCGCGCGATTCGCAGGCAATTCGACGAAGTACGTGGTGGCGTCGTTCGAGGTCGTGGCGTTCAGGCCGCGGGCGCCGGCCTCCGTGAAGATGCGGTCGAGCTCATTGGGCACGGCGTAGGCCCGCGCAGAATCCTCGAGCGCCTCGATGCGGCCTCGGAGGACGCCGGCCGTGGTCGTGTCGCCACGCGCCCGCGCTGCGATCAGCGTGTCGTGGGCCGTGTCCATGCGATCGAAGAGCGCGCGCTCCGCCACGACGTCGCGCGTGCCGATCGTCGACGTGCCCTTGAAGAGCATGTGCTCCAGCAGGTGCGCGATGCCGGTCGTGCCGAGGTGTTCATTGACACCGCCGATGCCGAAACGGGTCACGAAGGAGACCGTGGGGGCTCCTTCCCTGCGCAGGACGAGGAAGCGCATTCCGTTGTCGAGCGTGACTTCGCGGACGGGGAGCCGTTCGCCAGGGGTCTCCTGGGCGATCGCGGCGGTGGCGTGGTTGCCCCCGAGCGCCAGCGCGAAGAGCAGTGCGCGCGTGCCGGTCTTAAGCATGGCTACCCACGTGGCCGGCGCCGCGGCTGGCACGAAGGACAGTAGAACGCGGACCGCCCGCCGAAGACGACCCTGAGAATCGGCGTGCCGCAGCGCGTGCATGGCTCGCCGTCGCGGCCATAGGCGAGCAACCGGCGCGCGTAGCGCCCCGGGTCTCCTTCGGCGGTTCGGTAGTCACGTAGGGTCGTGCCTCCAGCTTCGATCGCGGCTTCGAGCACGTGGCGGATGGCGGCGTGCAGCGCGGCCGCTTCGGCTTCGCCGATCGTCCGAGCCTGCCGCTCAGGATGGATCCCTGCAAGATGGAGCGCCTCGCTGGCATAGATGTTCCCGACCCCCGCGATGCGGCGTTGATCGAGTAGCCATGAGCGGATCGGCGAGCGGGAGGTACCGAGCGCCTCCGCGAGATCTCGTGCGGTATAGGACGGGTCGAGCGGCTCGGGCCCCATGCGGGCCGACCGCTCGCTCCAGGCAGCCGAACTCAGGCACTCCACGGTTCCGAAGCGGCGTGTGTCGTCGAAGACGAGCGTGGCGCCGTCGCGGAAGCGGAAGACGACCGCGGGGTGCGTCGCTTCGCGGGCGGGCGGGCCCGTCGGCGCGACCGGGAGCAGTCGGCCCGTCATGCCGAGGTTCACGGCGATGACGCGGTCCCCGTCCAGGCGAATGACGATGTTCTTGGCGCGACGTTCGACGCTCTGAATGGTTCGCCCACGCACGCCGTCGGATACCCCCCGAGTCGGCTGGCGTAGCACGTCGGCGTGGAGGACCCGGGTGGCCTGGATCGTGCGCCCGACGATCGCAGGACGCAGTCCCCGCACGATCGTTTCCGCTTCCGGAAGCTCCGGCACGTTAGCCGAGCTTCACGGCCGTGCCCGCGGAAGTGACCATCAACATGCTGCCGCGGTGTCCGACTACCTCGTAGTCCAGGTCGACGCCGACGACCGCGTCCGCGCCGAGGTTCTGAGCGTGGACGGCCATCTCGTGGAGCGCTTCCTGCCGCGCGCCGCGCAGCGCTTCCTCGTAGCCCTTGGCGCGGCCGCCGACGATATCGCGGATCCCGGCGAAGATGTCGCGGAAGATGTGGGCGCCGACGATGGACTCGCCCATGACGATGCCGAGGTACTCCTGCACGGGTTTACCGTCGATCGAGTGCGTGGTGGTGATGATCATTTCCTCTCCAAGCGGGTTCGTTCCCGCCAGCCGATGTCCGAGCGATGGAATGCGCCTTCGAACTCGATACGCGTCGCGGCCTCGCGACTTTCATCGGCCGCCGCCGAGAACGAGTCGGCGAGCGCGGTCACCGCGAGCACGCGACCGCCTGACGTGACCAGCGCGCTCCCTTTGAGCTGGGTGCCCGCGTGGAACACCATCACGTTCTCCCGCTCGAGCCCCGTGGGGATCCGGATCGGCTTTCCCTTCTCGTAGCTGCCGGGATATCCTCCGGCCGCCAGGACGGTCGTCACCGCCGCGCCGCGACGTTGGCGTGCGCGTCGCCCCGCGAGCGATCCCCCCTCGGCCACGGTAGCGATCAACTCGAGCAGGGACGACTCGAGCAGCGGCAGCACGACCTGCGTCTCGGGGTCCCCGAAGCGGCAGTTGAACTCGACCACCTTGATGCCGTCCTTCGTGAGCATGAGCCCCGCGTAGAGGAGCCCGGTGAAGGGGTTCCCCTCCTTGGCGAGGGCCGCCAGCGTCGGCTCGAATACCTGCGTGCGCGCCTTCTCTAGCAGGTCGGGGGTCGCGAGCGACACCGGAGCATAGGCGCCCATGCCGCCGGTGTTGGGCCCCGTGTCCCCGTCGCCGACCCGCTTGTGGTCCTGCGCGGGGACTAGGATCACACTACGGACCCCGTCCGTGACGGCGAAGACGGACAGCTCTTCACCCTGCATGCACTCCTCGATGACGACCTCGCGCCCCGCCTCGCCGAACTCGAGGTCCCCGAGCATCGAACGCAGCGCGCTCAGCGCGTCCTCCACGGTCGCGCACACGACGGCACCCTTGCCGGCCGCGAGCCCCGAGGCCTTCACGACGATGGGCGCCCCGCGCTCGCGCACGTAGTCTTCGGCGCCCGCCAAGTTGGTGAAGGTGCGGTACTCCGCGGTGGGCACCCCCGCGCCGCGCATCAGGTCTTTGGCGTAGGACTTACTCGCCTCGATGCGGGCGGCCGCCTTCGAGGGTCCGAAGACGGGTAGGCCCTTGAACCGGAAGCGGTCGACGATACCGGCGGCGAGCGGCCCCTCCGGGCCGACCACGGTCAGGTCGATCCGGTGCGCGGCGGCCCACCCGGCGAGCGCCTCGACATCGGTGGGTGCCAACGCGACCGGCTCGCAGAGGGGCGCCATGCCCCCATTGGGCAGGGTCGCGAAGAACTCGGCCGAAGGCGCGTCGCGCCTCAGCTTCCAGAGGAGGGCGTGCTCGCGGCCGCCGTTTCCCACGATGAGGATCCGCATGCGCGGACGTTACCGACCTGCCTCAGAAAAGGAAGGCCGGTTCCCCTCCGCAAACGCTACGGAAGAACCTCTCGGACGAATACGTCGAGCCGCGGAGAAATCCGCCGGATCTCCCAGTAGAGGACGTCACCCGGGTCGACCGTGTAGCCACCACTCACCAGCATGTTTCCCTCGCGCGCCCCTGTCGTGGCATTGAAGCCCGACGGCGCCGAGCTGGTGCCGGCCGGTGGGACGGAAGAGATGTCGATGCCGAGGGCGACCGTTCCCGCACGGAAGGGGGTCGTGAACTCGCGGGTGCGCCCGACGGCGACATCTCCCAAGCGACTTCTGCCGCTGGACCAGACCACGAAGACCGCCACGTTCGCTTCGGCGCGGTTAACGACGGTCATGTGGAGGTCCCCCGAGGGGGCCGCGGGGTCCGCGGGCTCGCCGGCGCCACCACCCGAGGAACAAGCGGTCAGCACGACGGCGCAGGCCATCCACGAAGAGAAGCGCATGGTATCCTCCGGGCAGGCGTGTATCCTGCCGCAAGACTGAGGCGAAGTGCCTCCGGGCGCTAGCCCCCCAGCGAAATTCGTCCCATTTCTACATCCCTACTTCACTTCTTCAGGCCACCCAGGAAGTCGGAGCCCGCCCGCTTGGCGGCTTCGGAGAGGTCGTCGAGGAAGTCCTTGGCGCCCTCCGCGTAGCCTTGAGCGGCCGCGCGCATGTCGTCTTGGAGCCCAGCGTCCGCCTCACCGCGGCGGGCATATTCGCCACGGATGATGCGGTCGTAGTCGCCGCTCTCGATCCAGCTCCTGAGCTCGCTCACGCGCAGCACGTAGAACGGATGCGTGGTGGCCATGAGGTTGAGGACCTTGAAGACCTGGTCCGCCACGTCGCCGCTCTGCTTGTACTCCTCTGCCTGGATGATGAACTCCTGCAGGCTGGTATCCTGCGACGTGCCGCCGCCGGCCATCTTGAGCATGGTGCGCATGACGATCTCGGGGTCCTGCACCGTGAGCAGGCCGGCCCGGTCGCACGACAGCTCCGATTTCCGGCTCCACTCGAGCAGCGCCACGAGCACCGCCCTCGCGGCGAGCCCCACGATGGGGAAGCCCATGTTCGCGAGATTGATCAACAGCACCATCATGGTGCGGTAGAGCACGTGACCCGAGAGGATGTGTCCGATCTCGTGCCCGAGGATGTACTCGAGCTCGTCGTCGTCGATGAGCGCGACGGTGCCCGAGTTCAGGATGATGAAGGGCTTGTCCATGCCGTAGGCGCCCGCGTTCACCATGGGCGTCTGCGTGATGTAGAGCGGGTACTCTTCCGGGGCGTCCAGCGTCTTGAGCGCCTGCTTGTAGACGCGGTAGACGTTGCCGAACTGATTCGGTCCCACCTTCACCGCGTTGGCCTGGAACGCGAGGCGGATCGCCTTCTCGGTGAGGAAGCCGAAGATCTTTCGGAGCACCATGTCGAAGACGGGGATGCGCCGGAGGGCTTGTAGCGCGGCCTTGTCCGCCGGGTGCTCCCAGGATCGGGACGCGATGTCGGTGAGGACGCGCCGTGCCCGCGCGCTGCGCTCGCCCGTACTCGAAGTGCCGCTCCGATCGTCCGCCATGTTGGTCCTTCCTCTGTTGGATCTGCCCGTTCGGGTCCGCGTAACAGGCCCCACCGGTTCGATGGCCCCTACGCCCGATCGTGCAGGACGGTTTCAGGTACCCCGGAGGGCCGCCGGGGTCGCCCCAAGTTGCATCCTGGCGTCGCCCCCCTTCTGTTACCGCGGAATCGTACTCCCCGGCTCACATATCTCATCCGCGCAGATACACCATGACGCATCCAGGATCGCAGGAGCAACCTTCCCAGGTGAGCGAGAGCCGCCGGCGCTTCTTCAAATTCTTGGCGGCGAGTCCGCTGGCGGCGCTCGCGTACTACTCCCTGCCGTCCGGTTGGCTCGAGGCCACCGAGGCAGAGGCGCAGCTCATGACCGCAGGGGGCGCTCCCCTGGAACCGGAAGTCGTATCGTGTGCCAACTGCGGCGCCGCCATCGAGCCGATCGATGCGGCGGACGCGGTCTCGGCGGTGCGTTCCTTCCGCGACCAGCAGGTCCCTCCGCAGATGCCGCCCCAGCAGGCCCAGGAGGAGCAGCTCACGGGGAGTCTCATCACGTCGCCCGCCGACGCGGTGAACGTGTGGGACTTCGAGCGCGTGGCACACGAGAACAACCTGGCGCAGCACTGGGACTACCTGCACATGGGTGTCGACGACTACGAGACCAGGGTCGCCAACCGGCAGGGCTTCCAGCACCTCGCCATCCGCTCGCGCCGCCTCGCGGCCGAGCCCGTCACCCAGCTGGACACCTCGATCGAGATTCTCGGCCAGCGCTTCAATGCTCCGCTCTTCCTGTGCCCGGTCGCCGCGCTCATGGCGTACCACACCGAGGGGGAGTCGGGTGCAGCGCGCGCCGCACGCCGCAGGGGCGTGCTCCAGATCCAATCCAACGTGAGCTCGCAGTCGTACGAGGAGATCGCGGAGGCCCGAGGGGAGCCGCACTGGTTCCAGCTCTACTCGAATCCCGACTGGAACCGGAACCAGCGCGTCATCGACCGCGTGTCCGCCGCTGGATGTCCCACGTTGGTGTGGACCGTCGACTTGCTCGGTGGAAGCAACCGGGAGTTGGCGCGTCGGTCGCTGGTGGGGCAGGGTACGAGCAACCAGCTGTGCCAGAGCTGCCACAACCACCAACAGGGGTATCAGCGGCCCATGGCGCGCGACCTCGACGGACCCGCGGGGGAGCGGCCGCCGTATACCTGGGACTACATCAAGCGTCTCAAGGATGCGAGCGACATGAACCTGGTCGTGAAGGGGATCGTCACCGGCGAGGACGCCGATCTCGCCATCGAGCACGGCGCGGATGCGATCTACGTGTCGAACCACGGCGGGCGTGCCGAGAACAGCATGTGGGCGACGATCGACTCCCTGCCCGAGGTGGTGGCGGCGGTGCAGGGGCGCGTGCCCGTGCTGATCGACAGCGGCGTGCGGCGCGGCGTCGATGTGTTCAAGGCTCTCGCGCTCGGCGCCGACGCGGTGGGCATCGGGCGGCCCTACGTGTGGGGTCTCGGTGCCTTCGGCGAGCAGGGTGTAGACCGCGCCATCGAGCTGATCATGGCCGAGCTGTCCATCGTCATGCGCCAGACACAGACGCGGTCCGTACGCGAGATCAACTCGCGGCTGGTGATGGAGGGTCGCGCGCCCATCATGACGCGCCAGAACCAGTTTGGGTTCGGACTATGAGCGCGGCCGTGACCGTGCGCGGATTCATGCGCATCGCGGCGAGCGCGGCTATGACGCTGGGTGTGCTCGCGCCCCAGCCGTCGGCGGCGCAGTCCTCAGTCGACTTTACGGTGTCGGGAAGCTCGACGGTGCGGGGCTGGACCTGCACGGTGCGTGGCACGGCCCAGGTGAGCACCGGGTCGGGTGCCGCGGTGAGAGGTTTCGCTTCGGGGGTCAGTGCGGTCACGCTCACCGTACCGGTGACCGCGTTCGAGTGTCCCGAAGCCGAGATGCGGGAGCACCTCCTGGAGGCGATGCGCGCGGCGGAGTTCCCGCAGATCACCTTCCGCCTCGACAGCTACGCGGCGAATCCCCAGGGGGCGGTCGCCACGGGCTCGCTCACGATCCTCTCGTCGACGAACCCGGTCAGCGTGCCGATGTCACTCACGCCGAGTGGCTCAGGGGTCCAGCTGGCGGGGGAGGTCCAACTCGATATGACGACGTACGGGGTGCAGCCCCCCGTGGTCATGATGGGGTTGATGCGTGTGCGGCCTCAGATCCGCATCCAGTTCTCGGGGGTGGTCACGCCGTAGGCTACGCGAGCGCCTGCTCGAGGTCCTCGAGCAGGTCGACCACGTCCTCGACGCCCACCGAGAAGCGCACCAGTCCCTCCGTCACGCCCATGGCCTGGCGTCGCTCCTCCGGCACCGAGGCGTGGGTCATGAGGGCGGGCACGCTAACCAGCGACTCGACGCCCCCCAGGCTCTCGGCGAGCGCGAACCAACGCAGGCGCTCGGTGAGCGCTTTGGCTCGCGCGTGCGTGCCCACGTCGATCGCCACCATGCCCGTGAAGCCCGCCATCTGACGCGCGGCGAGCGCGTGCTGCGGGTGCGACGCGAGCCCGGGGTAGATCACGCGGTCGACCTTCGGATGCGACTCGAGGAAGCGCGCGACGGCCAGGCCGTTCGCGTTGTGTCGCTCCATGCGCAGGTGCAGGGTCTTGATGCCGCGTAGCGTCAGGAAGCAATCCATGGGCCCGGGGACCGCGCCGCTCGCGTTCTGGAGGAAGCTTAGCTCCTCGGCGAGCCCGTCGTCGCGCACGACCATCAGGCCGCCGATCACGTCCGAGTGGCCGTTCACGTATTTCGTGGAGGAGTGCACCACCACGTCCGCCCCCAGCTCCAGCGGTCGCTGGTTGTAGGGCGAGGCGTAGGTGTTGTCTACGGACAGGAGCGCTTTGCCTGCGTGGGCGATGTCCGCCGCCGCACGAAGGTCGCAGATGCGCATCATCGGGTTCGTGGGCGTTTCGACGTGCACGAGCTTCGTCGTCGGTCGCATGGCCCGGGCGATGTTCTCGGGAGCGCGCGTGTCGACGAAGGTGAACTCGATGCCGAAGCGCGCGAGCACGCGCGTGAAGAGCCGGGTGGTGCCGCCGTACGTGTTCTCCTCGCTGACCACGTGGTCTCCCGCGGAGAGCCGCTTGAGCAGCGTTTCGATGGCGGATAGACCAGACGCGAATGCGAGGCCATGCTTGCCATTCTCGAGCGCGGCGATGCTCGATTCCAGGGCGTCGCGCGTGGGGTTGGCGCTGCGGCCGTAGTCGAAACGGCCCCCCTTGGGCTCGGCGAGCGCGGGCTGCGCGTACGTCGAGGTCTGGAAGATCGGGGTCATGACGGCCCCAGTGACCGGCTCGGGCTCTACCCCGGCATGGATCGCGAGGGTAGCGAAGCGGGGGGAGGGGGAAGCCTCGTGTGACATCATCACTCCTTCGGCGGAGGCGAGGTCGTTCAAGGTGGGCACAGCCTCGCCGATGATCTAGAACACAACGGTCTTGTTGTTGTAGGTCAGTACCCGGTGGTGTACGTGATGCCACACCGCGCGGGCGAGAACGATCTTCTCGAGATCTCGCCCGTGCCGGACTAGATCATCCACCGAATCCCGGTGCGACACGCGAATCACGTCCTGTTCGATGATGGGACCCTGATCGAGGTCGGGCGTGACGTAGTGGCTGGTCGCGCCGATGATCTTGACGCCACGCTCGTACGCCTGTCGATACGGGTTCGCTCCCACGAACGCGGGCAGAAAGGAGTGGTGAATGTTGATCACCGCCTTGCCGAATGCCTTCAGGAAACGATCGGAGAGGACCTGCATGTAACGCGCTAGCACGACGGTGTCGACGCCGGCGTCCCCTAGGAGGTGTAGCTCGCGTGTCTCCTGCGCCTGCTTCGATTCCACGGTGATCGGCACGTGGTGAAACGGAATGCCGAAGCGCTCGACGTCGCGTCGCAGGGTCTCGTGGTTGCTCACGATGAGCGGAATCTCGACGTCGAGTTCTCCGCCGTCGTGGCGCACGAGTAGATCGTAGAGGCAGTGAGTCTCTTTGGTGACGAAGATCGCGACGCGCGGCCGACGGTCCGTGAAGTCCAGGGCGAAGTACGAGGGGTCGAACGGGCGAGTGAGGCCCGCGGCCGCGCTCTCGATCCCCTCTCGCGGTATCAGGAAGTCCTTCAGCATCCATTCGATGCGGGCGAAGAAGACGTTCGCCTCCGCGTCGACGTGCTGATCGAGGTGGACGATGTTGCCGCGGTTGCGATAGATGAAGTTGGAGAGCTCGGCGACGATGCCGGCGCGGTCGGGGCAGCACAGACGGAGTACGGCGTTCAAGTCAGCCTTCCTTCCCGGCGACGGCTCGCTGGGCGAGACCTCGGAGCATGCCCCCGAAAACGATCTGGTGCAGAGGATAGACGGAATACCAGTACGCACGACCCAGGACGCCCACCGGATCGAAGATCGCCGTCTGCCGAATGGTGGATCCCCCTCCAACCGTCGGCTCCACCTCGAACTCGAGCCAGGCGCGACCCGGGAGCTTCATCTCTGCGGCGAGGCGCAGCCGTCGGCCCGGCTCGACAGATTCCACGCGCCAGCAGTCGAGCACATCTCCGGTCAGGAGTCGATCGGGGTGCCGCCTTCCTCGTCGCATGCCGACGCCACCGACGAGTAGGTCCAGGATGCCACGAAGTTGCCACAGCCAATTCGCCGCGTACCACCCCGTCCGTCCACCGATGCGCTCGATGGGAGCGAACGCGCGGTCCGGTGCAACCGGCACTTCGGTCACCCTCGAGTCCACGAGGCGCTGCCCGAAACGGACGCCGAACCAGGAGCGGGTCGCGCCTGCGGAGGACAGCGCGTCCGACCACCGGGTTGTCGCGATCTCCGCGTCCTCGTTCCTCAACGCGGCGGCGACGGCTTCACGAAAGCCGCACGGCCGAACGGGAAACGCGCGGAGCGCGCCGGTGTCGGTCACGATGGTCGAGTGCCGCATACTGTCGATGAGCTGACGGCCCACTCGTGCGTAGATAGGCGTCACGAGGCCGAGCCAGAGGCTCGACAGGCGAGGCGTGAGCACCGGAACCGGAATGATCCAACGGCGCAGTCCTCGCTGCCGGGCGTACTCCCTCATCAACTCGCCGTAGGTGGTCACGTCGGCACCACCGATCTCGAACGTGTGGCTGCCCTCGAGCGGCAGCTCGGCCGCTGCGCGGAGGTAGGCGAGCAGGTCATTGATGGCGATCGGCTGGGCAGGGGTCGCGACCCAGCGCGGCGCGATCATGATGGGCAGTCGCTCGACCAGCGCCCGAATGAGCTCGAAGGAGAGACTTCCCGACCCGATCACGATCGATGCGCGCAGCTCGATCACGGGGACTCCGCTCGCGCGCAGGAGCTCTCCCACCTCGTGCCGGCTCCGGAGATGAGCCGACAGGCCGTCGCTCTGTTCGCCGAGCCCACCGAGATAGATGATGCGCCGGACGCCTGCCGCTCGCGCGGCGCTTCCGAAATTTTCGGCGGCGCGGCGGTCCTCGGCCTCGAACCCACCTGGCGAGGCCATCGAGTGGACGAGGTAGTACGCCGTCGCCACGTCCTTCATGGCGGGCGCCAGGGAGGACGCGTCGAGCACGTCGCCTCCCACTACCTCAGTGGTGGGGCCAACTCGGCTGCGCAGAAAGTCGGGTTGGCGCGCCAAGCACCGGACGCGCTGTCCATCGCGTTCCAGCGCGCGAAGCAATCGCCCGCCGATGTAGCCGGTCGCGCCCGTCAGGAGTGTCAGGGATCCCATCGTGTCCGATGCCGGTGGGGTCAATGATAGCGGGACCCTCGCGGGGTGCGCGGGCGATGAAGCCGCTCGTGGTGATCTCACCGAGATCTTGCGCCAATTTTTCGTTGACTGCCCGCACCCGAGCGCGCGAGCTTCCATGTGCAGGGCCGCTTCTCGGCCCGCAGTCCGCTCCTGGAGGCTGTTCTGCCGATCCATATCCCTGACGACCTCATGGTGAGCGTCTCGGGCATTCGCGGGCGCGTCGGGCGACCCTTCACCCCCGAGCTCGCGGCGGGGATGGCAGCATCGTTCGGGGCCTTCATGACCAAGGGATCGCGCGGGCCGATTGTGGTCGGTCGTGACTCGCGCACCTCCGGTCCGATGTTCACCCGTGCGGTGATGTCGGGCCTCGAGTCCGTGGGGGTCGATGTCGTCGATGTCGGTGTGGTGCCCACGCCGACGATCCTGCTCGCGGTGCGCCATCACGGTGCCGCGGGCGCTCTCGGTGTGACGGCGAGCCACAACCCGGCCGAGTGGAACGCGCTCAAGCTGGTGTCCGAAGAGGGGATCTTTCTCGACGACGAGCGGTCGCGCGCCTTCCGGGCTTACCTCACGGAGCAGGATCCACCGCGCGCCACCTGGGATGCGATCGGCGTCGTGCGCCAGGACGCGGCCGCGTGGTCGCGCCACCTGGCCAAGATCCTCGCGCTGCCGCAGATCGAGGTCGAGAAGATCCGCGCGCGTCGCTTGAAGGTCGCCGTCGACTGCGTGCACGGGGCGGGGGGGCCGGTGATCGCCGAGCTGCTCGAGAGGCTGGGTTGCGAAGTTTCCGCCATCGGCATGGAGCCGGACGGGCTCTTTCCCCGGGATCCCGAGCCCACGGCGAAGAACCTCGCCGACCTGTGCGCCCTCACGAAGAAGAGCGGCGCCCAAGTCGGGCTCGCGATCGATCCGGATGTCGATCGGCTCTCGCTCGTGGACGAGCACGGCCTACCCTTGGGTGAGGACCTCACGCTCGCGCTCGCCTCGGCGGCGGTGCTCAAGCGCACCCCAGGGCCGGTGGTGACCAACCTGTCGACGAGCCAGGTCGTGGAGGATGTCGCCCGCGCCCACGGGGCGACGCTGTTTCGCTCCCCGGTCGGCGAGGTCAACGTCGCGCGTCGCATGCAACGCGAGGGGGCCGTGGTGGGCGGGGAAGGGAACGGGGGCGTCATCTTGCCGGCGCTCCACTATACCCGGGACGCGCCCCTCGCGGTCGCGCTGATCCTGCAACACCTCGCGGACGAAGGGGTCACAGTGTCTGCGGCGGCAAAGAAGTGGCCGGTGTATCGCATCGTCAAAGAGAAGGTGACCTTCCCGCGTCAGGCGCTCCGTGCCGGGTACGCCGCGTTGGAGGCGGACCTGCGCGCGGAGACCAAGGACGAATCGGACGGTCTCCGGCTGGCTTGGCCGACACGGAAGGCATGGCTGCACGTGCGGCCGTCGGGAACGGAGCCCGTCGTGCGGCTCATCGCCGAGTCCGCGGACGAGGCAGATGCGAAAGAGTTGGTTACCCGTGCCGCCCGCGTGCTCGCGGGCGTCGCTTGAAGGCTTAGAGGAGAATCGAGCTCATGTGCGGCATCGTCGGATACGTCGGACTGAAGGCGGCCACCCCCATCCTGATCGAGGGGCTCAAGCGCCTCGAGTACCGCGGCTACGACTCCGCGGGGGTCGCGCTCCTGAATGGCAGCATCGAGGTCACCAAGAAGCCCGGCAAGATCCGTGAGCTCGAGAAGGCGCTCGCCGCCCACCCGTCCTCCGCGACGTGCGGCATCGCGCACACCCGCTGGGCGACGCACGGTGCCCCGAACGAGCCCAACGCGCACCCGCACATGTCGAACGACGGCGACATCGCACTGGTGCACAACGGCATCATCGAGAACGCCGACGCGCTTCGGCAGCAGCTGAAGAAGGAGGGGTACCGGTTCGACTCCGAGACCGATACCGAGGTGGTGGTGCACCTCATCGACTTCCTCTGGAAGGATGGTCAGCCACTCGAGACGGCGGTCGCGGCGGCACTTCGCGAGGTGGACGGCGCGTATGGCATCGCCGTGATCTCGTCGCGGGATCCCCGCAAGATCGTGCTGGCGCGCAACGGCAGTCCGCTTCTCATCGGCGTCGGTCAGAATGGCGAGATGCTCGCTGGCTCCGACGCTGCCGCCGTGATCGCGCACACTCGCGAGGTCGTCTATCTCGACGACGGCGACTATGCCGTGATCGACGAGAACGGGTACCGCACCTTCCAGTTGGCAGGCACGAGAGTTGAACGCCGTGTGCACGAGGTGACGTGGGACCTGGCCGCGATCGAGAAGGGCGGCTTCAAGCACTTCATGTTGAAGGAGATCTACGACCAGCCCAACAGCCTGCGCGACGTGATTCGCGGGCGGCTGCTCGAGGAAGAGGGAGACGCACGCCTGGGGGGCATCCGGGACCACCAGGCCGAGCTCGCCGCCGTGAAGCGCATCATCGTCACCGCGTGCGGCACCAGTTGGCATGCGGGCCTCGTGGGCGAGTACATGCTCGAGGAGTACGCGCGCATCCCGGTCACGGTCGAGTACGCATCCGAGTTCCGCTACCGGAGTCCAGTGATCGAGGAAGGGACTCTCGCACTCGCGATCAGCCAATCGGGTGAAACCGCCGACACCCTCGCCGCCATGCACGAGGCGACACGGAACGGCGCCAAGACCATGGGCATCGTGAACGCCGTCGGCTCCACCATCGCCCGGCAGACCGACTGGGGCATCTACCTCCACGCCGGCCCCGAGATCGGTGTCGCCTCGACCAAGGCGTTCACCAGTCAGCTCGTGGCGCTCGCGCTCTTCACGCTCTTCATGGGGCGCCGGCGGCACCTGTCCGTGCTCCAGGGTCGGGAGATCGTGACCGCGCTCCAGGAACTGCCCTACCTGGTCGAGGAAGTGCTGAAGGTGAATGACGAGGTTCGCGACGTGGCCAAGGCCTACATGGGCTGCCGCAACTTCCTCTATCTGGGACGCGGCTATCAGTTCCCGGTCGCCTTGGAAGGCGCGCTCAAGCTCAAGGAAGTGAGCTACATCCACGCCGAGGGGTATCCGGCCGCGGAGATGAAGCACGGGCCCATCGCGCTCATCGACGACGATATGCCGGTGGTGGTGCTCGCGCCGCGCGATCCCGTCTACAAGAAGGTCGTGTCGAACATCGAAGAGGTGAAAGCACGGCACGGGCGCATCATCGCCATCGTGAGCGACGACGCACCCGAGCTGCAGGACAAGGTCGACTACATGATCAAGGTCCCGCAGACGATCCCGTGCCTGCTGCCGGTGCTCACGACCGTGCCCCTCCAGCTGCTCGCGTACCACATGGCGGTGTTGCGTGGGGCCGACGTCGATCAGCCGCGCAACCTGGCGAAGTCGGTCACGGTCGAGTGAGGATCGTCCTCCAGCGCGTATCTCGCGCGGAGGTGCGGGTGGGTGGCGCCGTGGTTGGGCGGATCGCGCGCGGCCACTTGTTGCTGGTGGGGTTCAGGTCCGGCGACGGCCCGGCGCAGCTCGATTGGATGGCCGACAAGGTGCTCGCCCTGCGCGTCTTTCCGGACGACGAGGGAAAGATGAACCGCTCCTTGGATGAGGTCGAGGGTGACCTTCTGGTGGTGAGCCAGTTCACGCTCTACGGCGACGTGGCGAAGGGGCGACGCCCCAGCTTCGTGGATGCCGCTCCTCCCGACGTCGCGAGCGTGCTCTACGAGCAGTTCGTGTCGACGCTGCGCTCGAAGACCACGCGCGGCGTCCAGACGGGTGAGTTCGGCGCGATGATGGAGGTGGACTTCGTGAACGACGGCCCAGTCACACTTCTGATCGACCGCGACGCATGACGCCCGTCGTGCCGCGCCTCGTGCTCGCATCCGGCTCTCCCCGGCGTGCGGACGTACTTCGCCAGTTGGGATTGGAGCCGGAAGTGCGCGCGGCCGACATCGACGAGACGTATCTGCCTGGGGAGACCCCGACGGCTCACGTGGAGCGGCTCGCGCGGGCGAAGGCAGAGACGGTAGCGGCGCACGATCGCGCTGCGCTCACCGTGGGCGGCGACACCGTGGTCGTGATCGACGGGCGCGTGCTCTCCAAGCCGAGGGACGCGGACTACGCGGTTGGCATGCTGATGTCACTTGCGGGACGCGAGCACGAGGTCTACAGCGGAATCGCCGTCGCGGGTGCGCACGGCGTGGTCAGCGCCGTCGCGTGTACGGTCGTGCGCTTCCGTCCGTTCGGGGCCGACGTGGCCCGCCAGTACGTCGGGACCGGCGAGCCGCTCGACAAAGCGGGCGCCTACGGCATCCAGGGGTTGGGCGCTGCGTTGATCGACTCGATCGACGGGGACTACTATTGCGTGGTCGGCTTCCCGGTGGGCGCGTTCCTCGACCTGCTCGCGCGCGCCGGTTGGCGGTACGAATTCGGGCGGCTCACGCCGAGGTAGCGGAATACGCCATGGCAACACCCTCCGTTCTCGCGATCGATCAGGGAACCACCGGCACGACGAGCCTGGTGGTCGCCGCGGACGGTCGCATCCTCGGGCGCGCGTACTCGGAGTTCACGCAGCACTTCCCGAAGCCAGGCTGGGTCGAGCACGACGCGACCGAGATCTGGGAGGTGAGTCGCCGCGTCGCGCGCGAGGCGCTCTCGGCGGCGCGCGCGGGGCAGAAGGACGGGGCCGACGTGCGCGGGGTCGGCATCACCAACCAACGCGAGACTGTGGTGCTGTGGGACCGAAAGACGCTGGAGCCGGTGGCGCGCGCCATCGTCTGGCAGGACCGCCGCACCGCCGACATGTGCCGCTCGCTGAAAGTGGCGGGGCACGAGGCCGAGGTGCGCAAGCGCACGGGCCTGGTGCTCGATCCGTACTTCTCGGGGACCAAGATCGCCTGGATGCTCGAGCAACGCCCCGACCTGCGGGGGAGGGCCGAGCGGGGTGACCTCGCGGTCGGCACGATCGACAGCTGGCTCATCACGCGCCTCACGAACGGGCGCACGCACGCGACCGACCCGACCAATGCATCCCGCACGCTGCTCTACAATCTGCACGAGCGAGCGTGGGACCCCTGGGCGCTCGAGCTGTTCGGCGTGCCGCGTTCTCTCCTGCCCGAGGTGCGAAGGAGCGCTGGCGACTTCGGGCATGTCGACGGAGAGCACCTCGGCATCGATGTGCCGATCGCGGGCGTGGCGGGGGATCAGCAGTCCGCGCTCTTCGGCCAGGGCTGCTGGACGCCTGGCTTGGCGAAGAACACCTACGGCACCGGTGCCTTCCTGCTCCTGAACACGGGGGACGCGCCCGTGGCGTCGAAGCATGGGCTGCTCACCACCGCGGCGTGCGACGCGAGCGGAGGCGTTGCGTATGCGCTGGAGGGGTCGGTCTTCATCGCGGGGGCCGCGATCCAGTGGCTGCGCGACATGCTCGGCCTCGTCACGCGCGCCGACGAGTCCGAGGCGTTGGCTCGTTCGCTCCAGGACAATGGTGGCGTGTATCTCGTGCCTGCCTTCGTGGGGCTCGGCGCTCCGCACTGGGAGCCGGAAGCGCGCGGCATGATCGTCGGGCTCACGCGCGGCACGTCGCGGGCGCACTTGGTACGCGCGGCGCTCGAGGCGATGGCGTACGGGACCGCGGAGGTGCTGCGCGCGATGGAAGCGGACTCTGGCGTGCGCACGACCGAGCTGCGCGTGGACGGGGGCGCCGCGCTGAACGAGTGGCTCATGACCTTCCAGGCGGGAATCGTCGGCATACCCGTTCGTCGCCCCGCGCTGGTCGAGACGACCGCGCTCGGCGCTGCGGGCCTGGCCGGTCTCGCGACCGGTGTCTGGGCGAGCGGCGGCGACTTTCTTGCCGCGCAGGGCGCGCCGCGCCGGTACGAGCCCGTCATGGCCCCGGCGGAGTCGGCGCGGCTCCAGGAAGGGTGGGGGCGCGCGGTGCGCGCCGCGATCCATTGGGCGCGGGATACCCACTAGGCTCAACCGCGGGCACCCATCGGGTGTCCTCGGGGTTAGAGTAGGGTAGGAAAACCCGCTCAGGACTTGGCTTCCGGACAGTTGGGGAGGCAGGAGTACGGACTTTTCCGGACTGGTCGCCTCGGCGGCCGGCCGACTAGATTGGGCGCGTAATCAGGCGCATTCCCGGCGACCTCCCTCGGGGGCAGACATGAAGAAGAACGGCCGTTTCATGGTGGGCTTGGTGGGTGTGGCCGCCGTCGTGACGTACCTGATCTGGACGGGCGTGAGTGAGACCATGGTCTACTATCTCACTCCTGTGGAGCTCATGGATCGCGTCGAAGCCGACCCGACCTTCCGCGATGTGGGCGTGAAGGTCTCGGGTCAGGTGGTGAAGGGCAGCTACGCGCGCGTCGATGGCGAGTTGCTCCACACCTTCGTGGTTCACGATCTCGCGGACACCTCCGTGACGTTCCCGGTCGAGTTCCGCGACGCGCTCCCGGACACGTTCACGGATGAGGTCGAGGTCGTGCTCGAGGGTCGCCTGCGCGCGGACGGTGTGTTCGAGGCGACGACGATGCTCACCAAGTGTGGCTCGCGCTACGAGGCCGCGCCTGAGGATCTCGCCACCGACGGCGTCCAATAGTGACGCTCCTCGGAGAGTTCGCTCTCTGGATCTCACTACCGGTTGCGCTGTGGGGGATGGTCCTCGGCTATACCGGGGGCCGAACGCAGCGTGGCGACCTGGTTCTCAGTGCGGAGCGTAGCGTCTATGCGGTCTTCGGACTGCTCATCCTCGCGTCCGCCGGCATCGTCACCGCCTTCCTGACCGACCGGTTCGACTACTACTACGTCGCGAACTACTCGAACCGCGAGCTCGAGCTTTTCTACAAGATCACCGGGCTCTGGGCGGGCCAGAGGGGCTCGCTGCTCTTCTGGGCGCTCCTACTCGGGTTCTTCTCCTCGCTCGCCGTCTTCCTGAATCGCGCAAAGAACCGCGAGTTCATGCCCTATGTGGCGGGCGTGCTCCAGACCATCCTCGCGTTCTTCATCGTCGTCCTGCTCTTCGCGGACGTGAACCCGTTCGAGCGCCTCGGCTTCACGCCGGCGAACGGGCAGGGGCTGAACCCGCAGCTCCAGAACTACTGGATGACGATCCACCCGCCGACGCTCTACCTCGGCTTCACGGCGTTCACGGTCCCGTTCGCGTTCGGTATGGCTGCGCTCCTGTCAGGGCGCCTCGACGCACGCTGGATCCAACTCACACGCCGTTGGATCCTGACCAGCTGGCTCTTCCTGTCGGTCGGCATCGTCATGGGAATGCGCTGGGCGTACGAGGAGCTCGGGTGGGGTGGGTACTGGTTCTGGGATCCGGTCGAGAACGCTTCGCTTCTGCCCTGGCTCACCGCGACCGCGTTCCTGCACTCGATCCAGATCCAAGAGAACCGCGGCATGTTGAAGGTCTGGAACATGTCGCTCGTGCTCATGACGTTCATCCTCACGATCTTCGCGACGTTCCTCACGCGCTCCGGACTCATCGAGTCCGTGCACTCGTTCGCGCAGGAACTCAAGATCGCCTACATCTTCCTCGGCTTCATGGGATCGGTGATCGCAGCGTCGGTCATCCTGATCCTGTACCGGCTCCCGCAGCTCCGTAGCGAAAACCAGATCGAGTCGTTCGTCTCGCGCGAGTCGGCGTTCCTCTTCAACAACCTGCTCTTCATCGGTGCCGCGTTCACGGTCATGTGGGGAACGATGTTCCCGCTCATCTCCGAGGGCGTGACCGGAACGCAGATCAGTGTCGGGCCCCCGTTCTTCCAGCGCGTGAACTTCCCGATCGGGCTCGCGCTGCTCGCGCTCACCGGCATCGGGCCGGTCATCGCGTGGAGACGCGCGACCAAGAAGAACCTCCAGAGGAACTTCGCCACGCCCGTCATCGTCGGTCTGGTCACTGCGGCCGCGCTCTGGATCTCGGGGGCGCACCACCCGCTGGCGCTCACGACGTGGGGCGTCAGCGCGTTCGTGCTCACGATCATCGCCACCGAGTTCTGGAAGGGTACCCGCGCCCGCGCCCGCATCGAGCACGAGGGCTACGCTACCGCGCTCTTCCACCTAGTGTCGCGCAATCGGCGCAGGTGGGGTGGCTACATCGTGCACGTGGGTATGGTCATGATCTTCATGGCGTTCGCCGGCGCGGCGTACAACGTCGACGAGCGCATCCACATGGTGCCCGGTGACGTCGCCGAGGTGACCTCGCCGATGGGGCACACCTACCAGCTCACCTACGAGGGTCTCTCGGTTTCGCTCGCCAATGGCCAGCGCAACCTCATGTGGCAGGCGATCGCAACCGTATCCGTGGCGCGCGACGGGGATCCGCAGGGGGTTCTCGTCACCGAGAAGCGGCGCTACACGACGCAGGAAGACGGCGCGCCGCCCATGACCGAGGTGGGCATCAAGTCGTACCCGCTCGAGGACCTCTACTTGATCCTCTCCGCGCTGGACGACATCAACGGCGCCGTGAGCGCACGTTCGGACGCACAGGGACTCGACCTTCAGGTGCTCATCAAGCCGCTGGTGAGCTGGATCTGGCTCGGCTGTCTCACCCTGACCGCAGGCACGCTCATCGCGCTCTGGCCCAGTGTGGATCGGCGCCGTCTCGCGGAAGGGGCGGCTGAGCCGGCGGGCGAGCCCGCCACGGCCGGGTCAGCGGACTGACACAGGCCCTCCCGTGACGCTCTACGTGGGCGTGGCGCTCGTGGTGGCGGCGGTCCTCCTCTTCATCATGCAGCCCGTCGTGAAGGGGCTGCACGCTTCGCTCGAGCGCGAAGACGACGAGCTCACCGAGACCGAGGCGCGGAAGCGCGTCGCGCTGCTCGCTCTGCGCGACGTCGAGTACGACTTCCTGGCCGGGAAGCTCGACCAGGACGACTACCGTTCGCTCAAGAGCGAGCTGACCGCCGAGGCCCTCGCGGCACTCGGGGCCGACGAGGCTGCCCGGGGAGTGGGTGCGGCGGCCGCGGACTCTGATGCCGGTATCGAAGCCGAGATCGAGCGCGTGCGCGCGGGACTCCGCAGCGGCGTGCTCTGCCCGGAGTGCAGCTTCACCAACGAGCAGGGAAGCCGCTTCTGCTCCGCGTGCGGTCACGCGCTCGCGGGCGCGCCCGTCGGCGGGGCAGGACGGTGATCGTCCTCACCGAAGCGAAGCCCCCGACCACGACTGCCGGGCTCGGCAAGGAGACGGAGGGCGCAGTTGAAGCCGTAGTCGAGGCAAGAGGGCTCGTCCGGGAGTACGGTGCCGTAGTCGCGGTCGACGGCGTCGACCTCACCCTTGCACGCGGTGACTTCCTCACGGTCTTCGGGCCGAACGGTGCAGGGAAGTCGTCGCTCCTCAAGATGCTCGGCGGCGCCATGAGGGCGACGAGCGGCACGGTCTCCATCGGTGGCGTGCCCCTCGACTTCTCCGACGGGGAGTGGCGTCGACGGGTGGGGATGTTGTCCCATCAGGGCTTTCTCTACCAACAGCTCACTGCCGAGGAGAACCTGCGCTTCTACGCGCGGCTCTTCGGCCTCGAGGACGTCGACCGCCGGGTGGGAGCCCGCCTGCAGCGCGTCGGCCTCTCGGACCGGGCACACTTCGCCGTGCGTAAGCTCTCGCACGGCATGCGTCAGCGGCTCGCACTCGCGCGCGCGCTCCTGCACGACCCCGAGCTGGTGCTCCTCGACGAGCCCTACACGGGGCTCGACCCCGCCGCCGCCACTGTGCTGCGTGGGGTCCTGCAGGAACTCCGCGCCGATCGCCGCACCGTGGTGATGGTCACGCACAACATCGCCGAAGGACTCGCGCTCGCCACGCGCGTCGCGATCCAGGTGCGCGGCCGCTTCGCCTGGGAGGGCGCCCGAGCCGATATCGACGAGCGTGGGTTCGAGCGGCACTACCACGAGGTCGTCGACGCGGCACCCACGGCACGCTCGTGAGTCTCTACTTCCGGCAGGTCGGGGTGATCGTGTGGAAGGACCTGTTGCTCGAGCTGCGCACGCGCGAGCGCATCGCCGCGATGGCGGCGTTCGCCGTGCTCGCGGGGGTGCTCTTCAATTTCTCGACCGACCGGAGCCTGGTGCGCCCGCAGGACATGGCCGCGGGGCTCATCTGGATGACGCTGGTCTTCGACGGTCTGCTCGGCATCGGCCGCACCTTCCACATCGAAGCCGAGGACTCCGCGCTCCAGGGGGTGCTGATGTCGCCCGCCCCCAAGGACGCGATCTTTTTCGGGAAGCTGATCTCCAATTTCGCGCTCCTCTACGCGGTCGCGCTGCTCGTGCTCGGCGTCTTCATGCTCTTCTTCGGCCTGGAGATCGGCGCGAACCCGGCGGCCGTTCTGCTCGCGCTCGGACTGGGCTCCCTCGGGTTCGTCGCGCTGGGCACGCTATTCGCGGCCGTGTCGACGGGAACGCGCATGGGGGAGACAGTGTTGCCGATTCTCGTCTTCCCCCTTCTCGTGCCCATGGTGATCTATGGTGCGGGTGCGACGGGCCGTTTGCTGGCTGGCCGCCCGGTCGCTGAAGTGGCGGGGAACCTCAGAATGCTCGGTGCGTTCGCGCTGGTCGCGGTCGCCGCCGGTGCCGGACTCTTTCGCTTCGTCGTGGAGGACTAGGACCAAAATGTCGATCGCCGGAATTCGACGCGCGGGCATCGCCCTCGCCAGCCTCGGCCTACTCGGCCTCGGGTTCGTCTATTGGCTGTCCTTCTTCTGGGTCTCGACGGAAGCCAGCCAGGGGATCGCGCAGCGCATCTTCTATGTACACCCACCTGCGGCGTGGACCTGCTTCCTCGCGTTCGGCATCGCCGCGCTCACAAGTGCGATGTACCTGTGGCTCCGTGACGAGCGACTCGACTGGGCGGCGCAGAGCGCTGCGGAGGGCGGCATGGTCTTCGGCTCCATCATGCTCATCACGGGCCCGCTGTGGGGAAAGATCGCGTGGGGCACGTTCTGGACCTGGGAGCCGCGACTGACCCTGACTCTCCTGCTCTGGTTCATCTTCCTCGGCTACTTCATGGTGCGCAGTTCCACCGAGAATCCCGACCAGGGTAAGCGCTTCAGCGCCGTAGTCGCGATCGTCGGGGCGCTCCTCATTCCTTTCATCCACTTGAGCGTGCTCTGGTTCCGCTCGCTCCACCCCGAACCAGTGGTCATCAATCCCGAGGGCCCAACCCTGCCGGCCGACATGCTCACGCTCTTGCTGACCAGCGTGGGTGTGTTCACCGTGCTCTTCACCGGCCTCTTCATGCTCCGCTACGCGCTAGAAGGCCTGCGTCACGAACTCCAACAGCGCGCCCGTCGCGCCGCCGCCTGAGCCGACCGCCATGACCAGATTCGCGAAGGTCCTCCCGCTCGTTCTCGCCGTGCTCCTCGTCTCGGGCCCGCTCGCGCACCTCGCGGCACAGACGAGCGACGCCAACTCCATCGGCGGCTTGCGCGCCTATTGGCACGTATTCATCGCCTACGCGGTCGTGATCCTGCTCGTGTTGGGGTGGGTCGTCTCGATCGGGCGTCGCCTCAAGGACATTCAGGACCGGCTGGGGAAGTAGCCCGGGGGAGCGACGTGCCCGCCATGCCCCCCCTGCACGCCGCGGGCCGCGTGCTCGCTGCTGCCTTCGTCGTGCTCATGGGGGCTGCGGGTCCCGTGCGTGGTCAGGCGACCGGCCGTCCGGCGCAGACGCCGACCATGCCGAGTACGCTCCGCTACGGCTCGGGGCTGCTCGACATCCCGGTCTCGAGCGTCCTTCCGCACCTCGCGACGACCGCGACCTACTCAGGGTTCTGGGTGGGACTCGACCGGACGGCGCTCGTCGACGGTGCGGGGAACATCGTGGGCTTCGGTCCCGGGGCGGACTCCTACCACTGGGACACGTCGGTCGCCACGGGTCTCTTCGACCGCGCTGAAGCGGGCGTAGCCGTGCAGGCGCTCAAGAACGGGAGCGCGGGCGGAAAGGTCTGGGGGCTCTTCGGCCGCGTGCGCCTGTGGGAGCCCGTCGATCAGGGGATCGGTCTCGCGGTCGGCGCGCGCTACCTCACCAGCCCGGATTTCGCGGACGGCGCCCGTTACGCACCCGGCCGCCTCGGATTCTCCGACCCGCGGCTACCGCGCGCGTATGTGGACGGCACCAACTTGACCGCGTACGGGGTCGCCACCGCTTTCCTCCGCGGCTTCGATGCGGGCGGACGCCTCTGGGAGAACGATGTCACGTTCACCCTCGGCTACGGCAGCGGCATGTTCAAGTCGGGGGGCGCGCTCCACTTCTACGGCGAGGGCAGCGCCAATGGCTGGTTCTACGGCACGTCCGTGAATATGCGCACCAGCCCGCGCTCCATGCTGACCGTCATGGCCGAGCACAACGGCTTCGACGTCAACGTCGGCGCGCAGTACGACTGGGACGGGATCCGGGCCGGCGTCCATTGGCTCGCGTCCAACCACGCCGAGCCCGCAGGCGGCCACTTCTCCGAGTACCAGAAAGGGAAGGTCGGCTTCCTGGTGTCGGTCGCGGTGTGTCCGCGTTCGCGCACGCTACGCTGCCAACCCGAGATGATGCGGCGGGTGGAGCCCGACACGATCGTTCTCGCCGCGCCGCCCCCCGACACCGTGGTCGTTCAGGTGAACACGGTCAGCGGGCCACCACCCGGCGACGACGTCGAGATCTGTATCTCGACGGGGCAGAGTATCCCGCTGCGTGTGACTGTGGCCGGGGACACTTTGGTCGGGCCCGACTACGCTTCGCTGCGCACACTCAGGCCAGCGCTGACGTTCTCAGGCGGCTACGCGGGCGGGGCGTTCTGGTACGAGGGGAACGCGGTCGTGACCTTCGAGGGTGCCGACTTCGGCAGGACCCCCGACACCTTCCCGATCGACTGCAACCAGATCGCGCGGGTCGGACAGCACCAGGGGGTGCCGGTCTTCGCGGACCGAGCGGCGGAGCGACCGCTGGTGATCCTGTTCATTCCCGTCCGCCCGGGCGTGTGGGCGAGGTACGAGCGCGGGATAAGGTAGCTGCAGGTTCACCTGCGCGGGCATCACTCCGGTGCCAGTTCCCGCAGCTCCTCGAAGAAATTCAGCACCAGGATGACGTTGGGACGGATGTCCCCACTCACTGGGCGCATCATCAGGAACCGCTCGCCGTCGGCGGTGACGTCGTAGGTTCGGTGGAACTGGCTGGCGAAATACTCCGAGGTCGAAAACAGGACGTTCGTCCGGCCCGTTGAGAAGGTGGGTTCGGTTTCGACCTGCACCGAAACCATCTCACCCTGCCCGTTCCTGTAGAGGATTTCTTTTCCGCTTCGGGGCCACGTCGGTTCTGAGCCGCCGCCGGGCGACACGGCCCACCTCGCATTGCCCACATCAGGGAAAGGAACGACGTAGATCTCGCTCCTCCCCGTCTCATTCGATGCATAGGCGAGCCAGCGTCCGTCCGGCGAGATAGCCGGTGCTGTTTCGGCGAACCTAGTCGCCACGAGCGGCATGGGGAGGGTGTCACGCCCGGGACGGAACGCCAAAATGTCACCCGCGCCCGGCCCGTCGAAGTCGGTGCGGTATACGAGCCACTCGCCGTCCGGGGACCACAGCGACTCGGTGAGCGGTTCCTCCCGGTCGAGTTGGATTACGGCCTGGCCGCTTCCGTCGGCTCGCTGCGTCCAGATGTCTGCGGACAGACCGGCCCGGTTCGAATAATAGGTCACGGAGGCGCCGTCAGGGGTCCAGATGGGGTAGTTGTTTTCGGTCCCTTCGAACGAGAGGCGGAGGGTCGGCCCCCGGTCGAGTTGCTTCACCCACACGGCCTGCGTCGGGCCGGAGACGACCGTCATTGCCACCCGCCTCGCGTCCGGCGACAGGGTGGGGGAGCCGAACACGCCGGTCCACGCTGGATCCACCGATGTGGCCGAGCCGGTCCGGCTGACCCACACGAGTTCGGTCACGTCCCCTCCGCCCCGCGTCGCATAAAGGAGCGTCCCCGAGTAGGAGAGCGCGAAATTCGCCGCCAAGCTGGACTTGAAATACAGGCGCTCGACCAGGGCCGTCGACGGACCCGTCACCTCCAGACGACGTAGGTCGAAAGGCGCCGCCATCAAGGTGCCGCCCGTCGTGAGGTACACCACGTGACCGGTCGCCACATAACGGGCCATGCCTCCCGTGAGGATCTCCTTCGCCTCGCCGCCATCCGGGCCGACGACCCCGATGCTGCTGTCGAGAGTAGAGCCTCGGAACATCGTGAACAGGATCCCTCGTCCCTCGGGCAGCACGTCCGGGTGGAGGTGTCTGGCGCCCGCGGTGGGGGCCGTGATTGCTTCCGGCTCGCCGCCCGCAGTCGACACGCGGTAGAGGATGGATTCGGCGCCGAAGTAGATCCCGTCCGGGCCAAAGGCGTGCCCCGCTGCTGGATCGGCGGACGATGTCACCGTGGTCGCCGGGCCGCCCCCGATCGCCACGGTCCTGATCGCACCCGCACCCTGGAACGCCACCGTGAGGCCGTCGGGTGACACCGCCGGTCCGCCCGCTCCCTCCGTGCCCGGAAGCGGCACGGCATCGAGGTCGTCGATGCGGCGCACCCAGAGCTGGCTTCCACCTCCGGGGGCCGCGCCGACATACACGATTCTCGACCCGTCGGGCGTGAGCGCGAGGTCCACTCCGTCCACTGCGGTGACGAAACCCTGTTCATCGATGGGTGTCACGTCGAAGCGCCCGACGGCAGGAGGCTCGGCGCTCGGCGAGCTTGTGATCGACAAGGCGAGGCCGAGAGCGAGCAGTGCCGCGAGGCTCCATCCGGCGGTCGCGAGCGGAGACCATCGGAGGCGAAATGCGGTGCCTGCGGCGGCGGCATCCGCCACCTCCCCGTGAGTGAATCCGCGGTCGGCGAGTGCTCTCGCCAGGTCGCTCGCGTTCGCGAACCGGTCCGCCGGCACCTTCTCGAGTGCCTTTCGGATCGCCGCGTCCACGTTCGCCGGGACTGACCTGCGCTGTCCGGAGGCGGACGGCAGCGCGCCGGTGATGATCTTGCCGAGGATCGCCTGCGGCGTGCTCCCCGTGTACGGAGGCTCGCCGACCAGCATTTCGTAGAGCACACAACCGAGTGCGTAGATGTCCGTCGCGGCGCCAACGCCCACGTCGCCGGTGGCTTGCTCCGGGCTCATGTAGTGCGGTGTCCCGAGCGACATCCCGGTCTCGGTGAGGCGCCCCGAGCCGCCCGAGCTCACCGCGAGCGCGATGCCGAAGTCCGAGATCACGGGCTTGCCCGCATGGAGCAGGATGTTCTCGGGCTTGATGTCGCGATGGATCACGCCACGCGAGTGTGCGTAGTCGAGAGCCTCGGCCACGTTGATGGCGATCCGAACGGCGTCATCGACAGGAAGCTGATGCTCCCGGTCGAGTCGTTCCCGCAGCGACTCCCCCTCGACGTGAGGCATCACATAAAAGAGAAGGCCGTCCGCGCTCCCCGAGTCGTGCAGCGGGAGGATGTGCGGATGTTGCAGGCTCGCCGTCATGCGGATCTCGGCGAGGAAGCGCTCAGCGCCGATCACCGCCGCGAGCTCGGGCTTCAGCACCTTGAGCGCGACTTTGCGGCCGTGTTTCAGGTCGTGCGCCAGGTAGACGGTGGCCATGCCGCCCTGTCCGAGCTCGCGCTCGAGGGTGTAACGGCCCGAAAGGGCGGCGTTCAGGCGGGGGAGGGCGTCAGACACCGGAGCTTGGCGAACGGGTGGACATGGTGCGGGGCGGCCCATGATAGACCCACTGCGCAATGCGCGCACGCACGTTCTTGATCGTGCTCGCCCATGGGTGAGCGCTCGAGTACCGAGGGAGGACGACGAAGGAACGGGGTTGACGCGGCTAGACCGATCGGTCTAGTATGGAGTTGCCCTTGCACTCATCCATGGATGTCATGGCGTCCATTCCGACCAAGCAGCGCCTGCTCGAGCTGGGACTGCCGCTCCTGCTGAAGCATGGCTACTCGGACCTCGGGGTTGCCACCCTGCTCGAGCGAGCCGGCGTTCCGAAGGGGTCCTTCTACCACCACTTCGCCAACAAGGAAGACTTCGGCCTCCAGGCCATCGACTTCTATATGCAGGGTGTGCACGGAGCGATCGAGGCGGCCTTTGGCGACAACAGCCGAGATCCACTCGACCAGATTCGGCACTTCTTCGACATGGTGGCCGGCGGATACGAGGGGGACGGCTACCTAGGCTGCCTGCTCGGTGGTCTGGGGCAGGAGCTGTCAGGGATCAGTCCCGCGTTTCGGACGAAGGTCGAGCAGTGCTTCAACGTCATCGCCCGCAATTTTGCGGCGGCTCTCGAGCGAGCGCAGGCGCGAGGTGAGCTACGCGAGGGAGTCGATCCACGCGAGCTCGCGGATCTGCTGGTGAACTGCTGGGAGGGAGCCGCTCTCCGCAGCCGTCTGCGCCGCAGCTCGACTCCGCTCGGGCAGATGCTCGACTTCTACTTCGTCGCAGTCCGGGCCTGACATGGACTCAGCGGACTGCCTGCCCCGCGCGTACGCACGGCCCGGAATAGACCGATCGGTCTATTCCGCGGGTCCCACCACAAGCAAACCACCACAGGAGGTAGTTGCATGGAGACGCAATCACTCTTCTCGCGCTTGGGCGGCTCGCCGGGCATCGAGCGCATCGTCGACGAAGTGGCGACCCGCCACCTGGAAAACGCCGCCATCAACGCGCGGTTCCGCCCCTATCTCGAGCAGCCGCAGAAGCTGGAGCAGCTGAAGGTGCATCTCGCGCGTTTCCTCGAGATGGGAAGCGGAGGCCCTCAACGCTACACCGGGCGTGATATGCGGAGTGCGCACGCGGGCATGAACATCAGCCCGACGGAGTACATGGCCGCCGTCGACGACATCGTGGCCTCGCTGGCGCACGTGGGCATCGACGAGCAGACGCGAAAGGACGTCTTGGCGATCGCGTGGTCACTCAAGGGCGAGATCATCCACGTCTGAGGGCGCCACCCTGTGCTACGCGTCGTCCAGCCGGATCCGCTCCACCCGGCCTTCGATCGTCGTCCCGTCCATGGTGACGAACAGGTGGCGATCGGTGATGGAGACACCCAGCTCCATTCTGCGCTCCAGACGCCCGGTCATCTCGGCGAGCAGCCCGCGGTCGATCGCGTAGAGCTCGAGTTCGTCCGCGCGGTGGATGCGCTCGCCGGCGAGTTGGCGCACCAGGTGGCGGGCTTCCTTCTGAGTGTAGACGACGACGCGGGGAGCCAGCTTGCTCGCTTTGTGCAACCTCGCGGCGTCGGGCTGACCGACCTCGATCCAGGCCACCAGCGCACCCGTGAGGTCGCGCACCGAAAGCGCGGGCTCGTCGGGCTCGGCGAGACCCCGAGAGAAGGTCAGCCCCTCGACGTACTCGAGGCAGTAGGCCAGGACGCGCGTCACGAGGTACTCCTCCGTCTCGGACGGATGACGCGCGACTTTGAGCGCGAGGGCCTCGTACACACCACGATCGACGTCGGAGAGGTCGATCGCGAGAGTATGGATGGTGGAGGGTAGGGCCACAGGGCTCGGCGGGGCTACCGCGCGATCGGCTGCTCCATCACCCGGTTGCTCGCGTTGAGCACGGCCTTCACCGCGGCGTTCGGCAAATCGTCCTCACCCTCGCAGGGGGCCGCCCCGAGCAGGCGCATCTTCTCGTCCCCTCGCGCGCCGTTCAGGCGCGTCACGACCACCCAACCGTCGAAGGCCTTCACGGCTTTCACGCCGCTGACCTCCAGCGCGAGGCCGTGCCCGTTCCCGTTGCTCGGGCGCGAGGCAAGGGTGGCCCGCAGGGCTGCCTGCGACGCGGCCTGGATGATGCCCTGTTGGGTCTGGAGGCAGGGGACGGTGCCCTCGAACGACTGCCCGCCCCACTCGAGCCGGACGGACACACGGCCCGACCCGTCGGGGGCCGTGGTGTGGTCCAGCCGGTCGAAACGGAGGCGGGAGCGAACGTGTGTCGGCGTTTCCATTCGTTCCCGGCGTTGTGCCTGGGGGGGTACTCCTAACCTGCGGGGGGCGCGAGGTGGGTCGCAAGTGTAACGTCCCGAACGCACATTCAGGTGCCCCACCGTCCGAGGTAGGCTTGGCAGTGCCCGGAGCGAGGCGAAGGTACTTTCGCTTTATCTTCGGGTCGTGTACCTTGGGTGCCGGATCCCGCACCCAGGGCCAAAACCAAGCTTTCACGGAGGGGAGATGGCGACCGCCCAGGCGACCGACCCACGACCGACCGACAAGGTCATCGACAGAGCCAGCGACAAGAAGATGAGCGACGCGAAGTCGGATACCAAGAAGACCGACCAGAAGAAGAAGGCCCTCGACACGGCGCTCTCCCAGATCGAGAGGTCGTACGGGAAGGGTGCCATCATGCGGATGGGCGAGGGCGGCGTGTCCGCCGTCATCGAGGCCATCTCCACGGGGGCCATCAACCTCGACGCTGCGATCGGCATCGGCGGAATCCCGCGCGGCCGCATCAGCGAGATCTACGGCCCCGAGTCCTCCGGTAAGACCACCATCTGCTTGCAGGTGATCGCCAACGCGCAGCGCGCCGGCGGTATCGCCGCGTTCATCGACGCGGAGCACGCGCTCGACGTGAACTACGCGCGCAAGCTCGGCGTGGACGTCGACAACCTCCTGGTCTCCCAGCCGGACACCGGTGAGCAGGCGCTGGAAATCGCCGAAGTGCTCATCCGCTCCAGCGCGATCGACGTCGTGGTGATCGACTCGGTCGCTGCCCTGGTCCCTCGCGCCGAGATTGAGGGCGAGATGGGGGATACGCACGTCGGTCTGCAGGCGCGCCTCATGAGCCAGGCGCTCCGCAAGCTCACCGGCGCCGTGAACCGCTCGAATACGTCGGTGGTCTTCACGAACCAGATCCGCGAGAAGGTGGGCGTGATGTTCGGGAGCCCCGAGACCACCTCGGGCGGACGCGCGCTCAAGTTCTACGCGTCGATCCGGCTCGACATCCGGCGCATCGGCACGATCAAGGATGGACAGGACATCATCGGGAACCGGACACGCGTCAAAGTGGTGAAGAACAAGTGCGCGCCGCCCTTCCGTCAGGTCGAGTTCGACATCCAGTACAACGAGGGCGTGAGCCACAACAGCCTGCTCGTGGACCTGGGCGTCGAGCACCGGATCATCGACAAGTCCGGCTCCTGGTTCTCGTACGGCGACATGCGGCTGGGTCAGGGCAAGGAGAACACCAAGGCCTTCTTCGTCGAGAACCCGGACATCGCCGCTGAGATCGAGGCGCGCGTGCGCGCCGCACTCGGAGCCGCCGCCGCAGGTGGGCGCGGTGGCGGAGGGGGCTCGTCCGACGAGGCCGTCGAAACCGTCGAAGAGTAGCCGACCCGGTTCACCCACCACGGGGCCGCGGGCGCGCATGCGCCCGCGGCCCCGCTGTCGCGTCCGG
>JBEBGN010000022.1:0-30064 GCA_040081395.1 Longimicrobiales bacterium | reverse complement strand
CCTCCACCACCACCACCACCACCGAGGATTCCGTCCCCCATGAGGCCCGCGGCGTTGATCTCGAAGAAGTACCCGGTGCGCCCGTCCCGGAACGTGTCCAGGATCCACATGAAGCGGTCGTCGGTACCGAGCCCTGCGTCCCGCTGACGCTGGTAGGCGAGGATGCCCGACGGTTCGTCGTAGATGATGGCACCGATGTAGAGATTGTCGCGGTCGTAGACGACGCGAACCTCGGTCACTTCGGAGGGCGTGCCCCCCTCGACCGGCTCCTGCTGCGTGAAGTCGGAGATCGGCGTCGCAGAGAGCCAAGCCGTCTCGTCGATGCGTCCGTCGAGTTCGATGGACGCGCCTTCGGCGAGGGAGAGCGCGGAGAGCGACGGAAGGGGCGTCGAGGTACTCGCCGCCACCGGTGCGGGGCGCGGTGTGGGGGCGGCCTGGGGGTCGCCGGCTTCCTGCGCCAGGAGCGGATTCGCCCCGAAGGCGAGCAATGCTATCGCAACGGCCGGGAGGGTAGCCGGTCGGGTCATCGGATGGACTCCAAAGAAGAAAGCGAAGCCCGGCGAGAGGGTGCTCAGGCCGCTTCGTGATCGAGATTGAGACTCAGGCCGCCCCCAGGCCGTTAAGCATAGGGGGTCCGGGGACGAGACACTCGGGGCGCGCCTCCCGTTGCGGCGAGGTCATTATCTTCTCGGGACTTCAGCCGCGGCTTCCCCGGAGGTGTGTGCGTGATCCGTGTTCGCCTGAGCACGTTTTTCGCGCTCGCCACCGAGCTCGAGGGGCGCTTCGGGGCCGGAGTCGACTCCCCGTGGACCGACGCGGACTTCGAGGCACTGGCGCTCGCCGCCTTCGCGATCCAGTTCGAGTCGATCGAGGCGTATCGACTGTTCTGTCTCGGGCGCGGTCGGACGCCCAAGACCGTGCGCAGCTGGCAGGATGTGCCGCCCGTGCCGGCGACGGCGTTCAAGCACTTCGACTTCGCGGTGGGTTCGGGGAACCTCAGCCCCGAAATGACGTTCCGCACCAGCGGGACCACGCGCGGAGCTACGGTGCGGGGCCGGCATCTCGTACCTCGCGCCTCGCTATACCGAAAGAGCTTGCTTCCCCCCTTCGAGAGGCATGTCCTGGGTGGCCGCGTGCGGATGCCCTTCCTGTCGCTGGTGCCGGCCCCCGCCGAGCGACCCGACTCTTCCCTCTCCTTCATGATTGGCGCGGCCGCGGAGGCGTACGCCACGGAGACCTCGTGGCTCATCGACGCGCAGGGCGCGCTCGACATCGTCGGTTGGCGACGCGCGGCGGAGCGGTCCGCACTCGACCACCTTCCGGTGGTCGTGCTCGCGACCTCCCTCGCGCTCCTGCACTTGGTCGAGAGTCTGGAAGCGGATCCGGGTCCCCCACTTCCGGATGGGAGCCGCATGATGGAAACCGGCGGCTTCAAGGGCTCGGGGCGGGAGATCGAGCGGGGGGAGCTGCACGCGCGCGCATCCGCTGCGACGGGTGTACCGAGCCATCGCGTAGTCGGCGAGTACGGAATGACCGAGCTGCTCTCGCAACTCTACGAACCGGTGCTCACGGAGGGCGGGGACGCCGCGGGCGAGTACGTTTCTCCGCCCTGGATGCGAGTACGCGCGCTCGACCCCATGACGCTTGCTGGGCTGCCGGACGGACACGAGGGGGTGCTCGCCTTCTTCGACCTGGCCAACGCGGGATCGGTGTGTCACGTGTTGACGGAGGACGTGGGCAGCGTATCCGACGGGCGGGTGCGCCTGAGCGGTCGAGCGCGAGGAGCCGAGCCGCGTGGGTGCTCGCTCGCCATGGACGAACTGCTCTCGGCGGCGCGCGCCGCAGGTACGGACCCCGCGTGACGACCCCTACGCAAGTGGCGGACGTCGCGCACCGGCTGCGGGAGAGTCGCGCCGCGCTGGCGCAGCGCCCCGCGCTCGACGTCATCGAGGCATTAGGCGCTGCGGGCCAGCGCTTCCTCGACGCGTCCGACCCCATCCGGCTCGAGGCGCTGGCCGGGCTCCCGGAGTCCTCGGGTCTGTCGCCGGCCATGTGCGTGACCGTCCTGGATGGCATGGCCGCCGACTGGACCACGGAGCGGTTGCAGACCCTGGTCGCGGCAGAGCTCGGAGGCGCCGACGTACTTGACGGCTTCGTCGCACGAGGCGGCCGCCAGACGATGGCGCTCGGACCGGCTCTCGCGGTGCAGTTCGTGGCGGGCGGGGTGCCGGGCGTCGGCGTGACCGCATTGCTCCGCAGCCTGGTCGTGAAGGGCCCGACGTTGCTCAAGCCTGGCCGGGGGGACCTCCTGCTCCCCACGCTCTATGCGCGTGCGCTCGCCGCGATCGACCCCGCATTGGCCGAGTCCCTCGCCGTGATCTATTGGCCAGGAGGGAGCGTGGAGCACGAGAACGCCGCGCTCGCGCATGCAGACCTGGTGACCGTGTACGGGTCCGACACGACAGTGCGCGCCCTACGTGCTCGCGTCGCGCCATCCACCAGGTTGGTCGAGTACCACCACCGGGTATCGGTGGGCGTGGTCGGCCGTGTGGCGCTCTCGCACGACCACCTCGACCGCACCGCGGCCGACGTGGCCGCCGCGGTCGCGATGTACGATCAGCGCGGGTGCGTATCGCCGCAGGCGATCTTCGTCGAGGAAGGGGGCTCCGCTTCGCCCGTGGAGTTCGCCGATCGGCTCGCTCGGGCTCTCGCTGACCTCGAGGTGCGACTACCGACTGGGCGTCTCGATCTGCATCAGGCTTCCGAACTGCAGCAGGCTCGCTCCACGGCCGAGTTGCTTACCGCAACAGGGGGTGGCCTCGTGCGCCACGGTCACGCAGCCGCCTGGACGGTCGTCATGGTCGAGGGGCCTTCGGCGTCCACCCCGCCAGCGGGTCGCTTCGTGCGAGTGACGCCGATCGCGGATGTGGAAGAGCTCACCGCCCAGCTCGCGCCTCTTGGTGCCCATCTGCAAACCGTGGGCGTTGCAGGCTTGGGCGCTCGTGTGGAGCGGATCGCGAAGGCGCTCGGCGAGTCCGGTGCATCACGTGTCGTGCCCTTCGGCGCGGTGGCGTTCCCGCCCGCCTGGTGGCACCACGACGGTAGAGGACCGCTCCTGGATCTGGTCCGTTGGGTGGACCTGGAGCGGTGAGGAGTAGGGAGCTACTCCTCGGGGGTCGGCGGCTCCGACTCCGCGCGCCAGATCACCATCTGGCGTCCACCCTTGGGGTTTTCCTCCACCCGGACGGTGAGCGAGTCCCCCTCGTCGATCCCGAGGTCCTCGCGCATCTCCAAGGGAATGGTCACACGACCGCCGACGCCGACAACGACATCGGTATAGTAAAGCGTACGGTAGATGGCCATCTGGGCTCCTGCGGTAGAGGCGCGTAATCTAAGCTACGGATCTGACACCCCGGAAGGGACTTACGCATAGACTCGTACTCGGCCAGCGCCACGGGGGCGCACGCACCCACGCAGGAGTCGGCCCATGACGGGACATGATGGCTTCGCGGTACGGCTGACGGGCGTGAGCAAGCGCTTCGGCCAGCGTAACGCCGTGTCGGACCTGGACTTGGATGTTCCCAGAGGGGTCGTCTGCGGCCTGTTGGGGCCGAACGGATCGGGCAAGACCACGACGATCCGGATGATCATGGGGATCCTCAAGCCCGATCAGGGCTCGGTGGCGCTTTTCGGCGGCGACCCGGATACGACGCGGCGCACGAAGGTCGGATACCTCCCCGAGGAGCGCGGCGTCTACAAGAAGATGAAGTGTCTGGAGTTCGTCACGTTCCTGGGTGAGATCCGGGGGCTCCGCCGCGCCGAGGGGGCACGTCGCGCGAAGGTATGGCTCGAGCGGCTCGGCCTGGGCGAGTGGATGGACCGAAGGGTCGAGGACCTCTCCAAGGGCATGCAGCAGAAGGTGCAGTTCGTCGGCACGGTACTGCACGAGCCGGAGTTGCTCATCCTGGACGAGCCTTTCAGCGGCCTCGATCCCATCAATCAGGACGTGCTCGAGGAGATCGTGCGCGAGTTCCGCGCCAAGGGAACCACGGTTCTCTTCTCGACACATCTCATGGATCATGCCGAGCGCCTCTGCGAGCGCGTCTGCCTCATCTCCCGGGCGCGTAAGGTACTCGACGCCGACCTGCGCGAGTTGAAGGCAGCCGAGCGAAAGGGTGTCGTGGCCGTCGAATTTCGAGGCCCCGATCAGTGGATGCAGGGTCCCGAAGTGAAGCGCATCGAGGCCGTGAACGGCGGCTTCCGACTCCACCTGAACGATGGCGGGGACCACCAGGCCATTCTCAGACGAGGGGTCGAAGCGCGCGCGGAGATCCTACGCTTCGATCTGGTCGAGCCGAGGCTGCACGAGATCTTCGTGCGGTACGCGGGGGTGGAGAGTATCGAGGAGGATGGTGTGCCCGTTGCGGCCATGGGAGGGCGCGCGTGATGTGGCCCAACGTGTGGGCGGTCATCCGCCGCGAGTACCTCCAGCGCGTCCGCTCGAAGGCCTTCATCTTCGCGACCATCGCGCTGCCGGTCTTCATGTCGGCGGTGTTCCTGCTGCCGATGTACTTCGCGAACCGGGACCAGGCGGGGGAGCGACGCATTGCGGTGGTCGACTCCACGGGCGTGCTCTACGAGAGGGTCGCGGCCGCGCTGGGCGCGAGTGGTTGGGACGTGCGGGCCGAGCCGGTCGGCGCCACGGAGTCCCTGTCGCAACGCGTGAGTGACGGCGAGTTCGGCGGGTTTCTCGTGCTCGGGGAGGGGACGCTCCGCACCGCAGACGCATTCTTCGGCTCCGAGGAGCAACCGTCAGCGGTGGATCGCCTGATGCTCAGGACCACGGTCAGCCGCGCGGCACTCGAGGTGGGACTGGAGGGGAGCGGTGTGGATGCGGCCGAGCTCCTCGAGGGCGGAGAGCTCCGCGTGGAGATCCTGTCCGAGAACGGAGCCTCCACCGACGAGCCGGCGTTCTTCGTCGCATACATCGGAGCATTCTTCCTCTACATCGTCATCCTGATGTATTCGGTGGCGGTGATGCGCGCGACGCTCGAAGAGAAGACGAGTCGCATCGTCGAAGTGATCGTGTCGTCGATGAAGCCATGGCACCTCATGCTCGGTAAGATCCTGGGCGTGGGGGCCGTGAGCCTCACGCAGCTCGCCATCTGGCTTACGGCCAGCGCTCTGCTCGTGGGTGGGGGAATCCCGGCGATGGTGGCCGCGCGCCCCGAGCTGGCGGAGCTCGGCGAGCTCCGCGAGGTGCTGCCGGGTGTGGGGCTCCTGGTGCTCTTCCTCGGCTTCTTCCTGTTCGGGTTCTTTATGTACTCGGGCCTGTACGCGTGCGTGGGGGCCATGTGCAACACCGACCAGGAAGCCCAGCAGGCACAGGCGCCCGTCGTGATCTTCGTGGTGGCGCCGATCGTCCTGGTCATCCCGGTCATCTCGAGCCCGATGAGCACGATGGCCGTCAGCCTCTCCCTCTTTCCCCTCTTCTCGCCGATCCTCATGTGGGCGCGCGTCGCGGGCGGGGGCATTCCCGCGTGGCAGGTCGCGCTGTCGTTCGTGCTGATGGCTCTTGCCGTGCTCGCGATCGCGTGGGTCGCGGGACGCATCTACAAGACGGGGATCCTCATGACCGGAAAGCGCCCGACGCTGCCCGAGCTGTGGAGATGGGTGAAGGAGGCGTGACGACATTCGCGCTTTGGCTGCTCGCCTCGAGCGTGGCGCTTCCGGTCTACGCCTACGTCGGCTATCCCGCGTTGCTCTGGGTCCTCGGGCGCGTACGCGGGGCTCGTCCGGTTGCCGTCCAGGGTGACGGGGAGTGGCCCCTCGTCTCGATCAGCATCGCGGCGTACAACGAAGAAGCGCAGATCCGCGAGCTGATCAAGAGCATGCTGGCGCTCGACTATCCGCGCGATCGTCTCCAGGTCCTCATCACATCCGATGGGTCTACCGACGGCACCGACGCCATCGTGGCCGAGTACGGCGACCAGGGAATCGAGCTGCTGCGCATGCCCCAGCGCAGCGGGAAGACGAAAGCGGAGAACGCCGCGTCGGAGCGACTGCGTGGCGATATCATCGTCAACACGGACGCCTCAACGCGGATTCTGCCCGCGTCGCTCAAGCCGCTGATCGCGGCCATGCGTGACCCCACGGTGGGGTGTGCATCCGGGCGGGACGTGAGCGTCGGCTCTGGAGGGGACGAGGCCAACCGAGGCGAGTCGGGATACGTCGGCTACGAGATGGCCGTGCGCGATCTCGAGACCGCCGTCTCTGGCATCATCGGCGCTTCGGGGTGCTTCTACGCCATCCGCGCCGATCTGCACCGACTGCCACTGCCCGGCACGCTGAGTCGCGACTTTGCTGCGGCGTTGAAGGCACAGGAAGCCGGGTTGCGCGCGGTCTCCGTGCCGTCCGCGCTCTCTCTCGTGCCGCGTGGACAGTCCCTGCACAAGGAGTATCGACGGAAGGTGCGCACCATCGCGCGGGGCATGAAGACCCTGTGGTTCAAGCGGCGCCTCATGAACCCGATGCGCGAAGGTGCGTTCGCCTGGATGCTGCTCAGTCACAAGGTCGCCCGCTGGATGATTCCGTGGGCCGGGGTGACCGCCCTGGTCGCGATCACGTTGCTCTCGCCGGCTTTCGCGCTCGCGCGGGTGGCTCTCGGTCTCGGTCTTACCGTGCTGGCCCTCGGCGCCGTCGGCTGGGTCCTCTCGGAGCGCCCGCGAGTGCCCAAGGTGTTGTCCGCACCTGCGTTCCTGATCGCGGGGAACGTCGCCGCCGCGCACGCGCTGATGCGAGTGCTGGCCGGGGGTGAGGACGCGCTCTGGGAGCCGACCCGACGAGAGGTGGTGAAGGCGGGGTGAGATCGGGCGGCCGACGCCGCTCTCGAGCCTCCCTCCGGTGCCCGGCCGCCCTCCGAAAGCCTAGCGTCCGTCCGGCAGGGTCGACCTCAGCAGCGCGGTGAGCTGCCGGTCGTCCATCCCACGGGCCTTGGCGACGGCTTCCTCGTAACTGTCCTCGATGATCAACACCGTGGTGGTGGCTGACTCGCCGGCGCCGTCGGGGCCAGCCGCCCGGTCGAAGCGGATGCGGGCGCGGAAGGTGAGAGGCCGGCGAGGGTCGTCGGCGAACTCGAGGTAGGCATCCCAGAGCAGACCCTCGTGGGCGATGGTGCCTACATGGACGCCGCCCGGCTTGCTGGGAGATCGGCTCGACTGCGGGGCGTTCATGGGGGGTACGATAGGGGGATCGCTACGTGCCCTTCAATAGGCGTCGCGTCGCCCGGAGCGCTTCCCGCATCTCCCGCAGGTCGGATTCGCCGAGCGATTCCCCCCCATAACGTGCCCTCAGATACAGGTCCACGACCCGCTCCGCGGGTGGGCCGGCGAGGCTCCGTTCACGGCGCACATGCTGCGCGAGCGCGAGGGGTGTGAGGCCTGGGGCAACGACCAGTCCCGATCGCGCGCACGCGGACCGCAGTTGGAGGTACATCGTGGTGGTCGGGCTCCGCGGGGTGGGTCCGTGCCGTGCCCAGGTGTATCCGGCGAGCAGGACGAGGACGAGCGCCGCCATGGCCCAACCGTTTCGCCCCACCCGGGCCGAGGGGCTCGCGCCGTCGACGGCCTCCACGGGCTCGTCGGCGAACAGGTTCGCGAAGATTCCGACCTGCGACTCCATGCTGTAGTCGAGCACCCACTTGTTCCAGCGGTGCTGGAGCCCGTCGAACCAGATCCGTCCAGGCCAGAACCAGGAGGCGGCGACGGCGGTGCCCGCCGCGCCGGGCGGTGTCGGATCGAACGCGACCCAGCCGAATCCGGGGAACCACACCTCGACCCAAGAGTGCGCCTCGTTCTGGGTGACGACGAGGTACTCCCCGAACGGACTCCACTGCCCCCCGAGGAAGCCATTCACGTTGCGCGCCTGGATTCCCTGGCTCCGCAGCAGCATCACCATAGCCGTGCTGAAGTACTCGCAGTGCCCCGCGCGCCGCTCGAACAGAAAGTGTTCGAGACTCGTTTCCGCGGCCGTGCGGGGCAGATCGCGCGTGTACTCGAACGTGCGTAGGTAGTCCTCTATGGCCTTGGCCCGATCGTAGCGGTTGTCGAGACCATCGGTGATCGAGTCTGCGAGCGCGACGATGCGGGGGTCGAGTCGTGGGATCTGGAGGAAGTAGCGGTCGTTGGGGGCGTACCCGCGGCGAGCCTCGCGCAACTCCTCGGGCGCCGGCTGAGACGCGGCCGACATCGCCGTATACACAGGCGCGACCGACCCCCAGTAGATGTAGTCGCCGGCGTTGTCGAAGAGGGGCTGGACGCCATTCTCCGCGTCGAAGCCGAGCGCCGGATGGAGCGCGAAGAGCACCCGCACGTCGAGCGGCGATCCGTAGATCCGCTGCTCGATGACGCCCGGGCCCCAGCGCTCTTCGTACCACTGCGTCGGGCCTCCCGAGGGTGGCATGCCACCCGTCCGTGTCCAACGCACGCCATCGAAGCGATCGTACGAACGACCTCTCCAGCGCAGACCGCCGACGTCGTCGGGCACGCCGCTTGGAAACTCGACCCTGAGCACGATCTCGGGATTGCCCGCGATGGTGGATCCGTGCTCCCCGATCGAAATCTCGTCGCTGAACCCCGCGATCGAGGTCGCGAGCACCTCCCCGCGCCCAGCCCAACCCTGCGAGACGCGCGGGAACGTCACGAACACCGCCATTGCGATCAGCAGAATCACGCCCGACAGCATCCCGGTGGTGAGCACGAGGCCACGACCCAATGGGACTTCGCGCACGCCATGCCGCTCCGCCTTACGGCGCACGAGTCCGATCATGAGCGCCAGCGTCGCCAGCATGATATACGCTATGAACGCCACCAGAAACAGGACGCCCGGTCGATACGCGGTCGACGCGAGCACGAGCGCGAAGGAGAGGGCGTATAAGCGGATGTCGTTCGGCGCGTCGAGGGAGCGCAGTGCCTCGGCGGCCAGCAGGAGCAACAGCAGGTCGACGACAGGAATGACGATGTCGTCTCGTACGACGAACACGTGGAAGAGCGCGCGCGCCACCAGGACCGCGGCGAGCGGGAGCCAGACACGCTCGAGCCGAGCGGAGAGCGCCGGGTCGGGGTGCCACCAGAGCGCCGCCAACAGGGCGGTGCCAGCCAGGACCGCGGAGACCGGCTCGAAGCCCGCGCCCCCTGCGAAGCCCACGAGCCCTGCCAGGCCCATGAGCACCGCGAGTCGCCGGTGCAGGAGGCGGAGGTTCATGCGGCAGCCGGATCCGACCCCACCGAATACACGTCCCCGAAACCGCGGCCGGCGCCGACACCTACGAGCACGCAGGACGATGCCGGTACCGGGGGCTCCGAGGTCGGGGCGTGGGGCGTAAAGTCGACGCGGGCCAGAAGATCGAGTGCACGTCCGAGGTGCGCGGCCCCGTCCCCCGGCTCGAGCAGCGCCTCGCCTGCGACGAGCGCGAACGGTCGGCGCTCCGCATGTGCGCCCGCGAGCAGCGCGGCGGCGACCTCGACCGCGACCTCTGCGGGCTCGCCCGGCTCCGCGCGGGTGTCGAGCACGACCCAGCGGGTCTGGGCCCCGTCACGCTCGTAGTCGCGAGCGACCGGCTCCCGCAAACGGGCAGAGGAGCGCCAGTGAATGTCCTTCGGATCGTCTCCGGGACGGTAGGCGCGCAGACTGCGGTACTCCCCCCGCGTTCCGAGCGCTCCCTGGGCCGCTGCACCCGCGCGGGCTTCGCGTCCAGCGCCGCTGATCGGTTCACGTACTCTGCGGTCCGTCCGCGGATAGACCACCACCTCGCCAGGGATCTCGACGTCGCGTTCCTTGCGGAAAAGTCCGAAGGGGAACGACGTCGACAGCGTCACGGTGCCCAACGGATAGATCCCGCGCCGGACGAAGCTGTTCACGGAACGGGCCGTCGCCGCGGTCTTGGCGGGCACGTGCGCAAAGAAGGCGCGGTTAGGAAGGCCCGCCTCCAGCAACTCGACCGCCAGGCTCGGCAGAAAGCGCTTCTGGTTGGTGACTTGGTAGGCGAGTCGCAGGTCCTGGCCGACGGTCACCGAATGAAACGCGCCCCGCTCCACCTTCAGGTCGCGAATGGTCTGCTCGGACAGCCAGCTGCTGACGCAGATGAACCCAACCATCGCTCCCATGAGCAGATAGAGGAGGTTGTTGCCCGTGTTCATCGCCGCGAGGCCCACGGCGATGGACCCGAGTGTGAACGCGAGGCCGAACGCGGTGAAGTAGATGCGCCGCCAAGCCCTGACCTGGCGCCAGGCCTCGGCCAAGGCGTTGCGCACTGCCGCCACCGGACGCCACCGAGCGGGGCTCCTGCGCCGGGGCAGTTCGCTCACACCGGGGCCTCGATCTCCTCGAGGAGCCCTTCGAGAATCGTCGCTGCCTCCTCGTGCGCGTCGAGCGTCGTGCCCGAGCCGCCAGCCGGCAGGATCCTGTGGGCGAGGCACGGTACCGCGAGGGAGCGAATGTCATCCGGGACCAGGTACGTGCGGCCCTGCGTGAGCGCGAATGCCCTGGCGGCCCTGTGCAGCGCCATGTTGCCCCGTGGGCTCACCCCCATCCGCAACTTCGGCGTGTTGCGCGTGGCAGTGACGATGGCCATCAGGTAGTCGAGGATGGCCGGATCCACCTGCACTTCGTGGATGCGGTTCTGTAGCTGGAGGACCTGCGTCGGCTGGAGCACCGTCTGCAGCCGGTCCATGACGGGCTGATGCCCCGCGTCCTCCGCGAGGATGCGCCGTTCCGCCTCGTCGTCCGGATACCCGATCGTGATGCGCATCAGGAACCGATCGAGCTGGCTCTCTGGGAGCGGATAGGTGCCGTGGTGCTCGAGGGGGTTCTGCGTGGCCATCACCAAGAAGGGTCTCGGAAGCTCGAAGGTCCGATCGTCGATGGTGACAGTGCCTTCCTGCATGGCCTCCAACAGGCCGCTCTGCGTACGGGGAGGAGCCCGGTTGATCTCGTCCGCCACTACCACGTTGGTGAAGATCGGGCCGGGCCGGGTCTCGAACGTTGCCGTGAGGGGGTTGTAGATCGACACGCCCAACACATCGGAAGGCAACAGGTCCGCGGTGAACTGGATCCTGCGAAACCCGAGCCCGAGGGTCTTGGCGAGCGCCTGTGACAGCGTGGTTTTTCCCACCCCCGGCACGTCCTCGAAGAGCACGTGCCCGCGCGCCAGCAGCGCGGCTAAGGCGAGCCTCACCACCCCGCGTTTGCCGTGGAAGACCTTCTCGACTTCCTGCACGAGATGGTCGAGCAGCTCGAGCGACGGACGAGCCTCGCGAGTAGGCGCAGTAGCGCTCGAATCGGCCATGGCCGCGGTACCCTCGCGCGTCGAAAAATGTTCGTCCGTAGTGCTCCGGATGCTACCTTGACCCCCCCCGGATCGCCAGGTAGGTTCAGGCCGCTCGGGGTCCATGTTCCGATTCGTCACAAGCGTTCTGCCCGTAGCGGAATCGGCCCATTCAGCGTCTCGTGTCACGAGATGCGGCGCTTCGTTCCAGGAGCACGGCGGCGGATGAAAAAGAACTGGCTGATCGGTGGCCTCGCGGGGGTGCTCGCGCTCGCGGGTGTCGCGTTCGTCCAGGGCGGTGGTGCCGAGGGTGAGGCAGAGGGCGGCGGAGTCCAGCCGATCGCCTTCCCGCACAACCTGCACGCCGGAAGCGAAGAAGGGCAGGCGAACATGAACTGCCAGTTCTGCCACTTCTCGGCCGAGCGCTCGGTGGACGCCGGCATCCCCCCGGTCTCGACCTGCTGGGGTTGCCATCAGGTGATCCCGGGCCGTAACGCGCCCGAGGAAGTCCTGAAGATCGAGGAGCACATGGAGAGCGGCGAGCCGATCCCATGGGTTCGCATCTACAAGATCTCCGACCACGCGCACTTCCCGCATATGCGCCACATCGCGGCGGGTCTCCAGTGCCAGCAGTGCCACGGCGAAGTCCAGACGATGGGTGTGCTCACCGAGCGAGACCCGGTCTGGGGTGGCGCCAACATGGGGTGGTGCATCGACTGCCACAGGCAGCCGAACGAGCAAGGCGTGCAGCAGGCTTCGACCGACTGCGCCGTCTGCCACTACTGATGCCCTTTCACGGCAAGAAGGCGTAGATGTCGAGAGATCTCGCGGAGCGCCACGACGGCATCCTACGCCGTGACTTCCTGAAGGTCGTCGGCGTCACGGGCGCCGGCGCTACCATCGCAGGTTGCTCCACCCAGGACGTCGAACGGCTGCTCCCGTATGTGACGGCTCCCGAGGAGATCACTCCGGGCGTCGCAACCTGGTATACGACCGTTTGCCGGGGCTGCGCAGCCGAGTGTGGTATGTGGGTGCGCACCCGCGAGGGGCGCGCCATCAAGGTCGAGGGTAACCCCACCCACCCGGTTTCTCAGGGCGGCCTGTGCGGGCGTGGACACGCGACCCTACAGCACCTCTACAATCCGGATCGCTTCCACGGCCCGATGATCCGGGAAGGCGACGTCTTCCGGCAGGGCACCTGGGACGAGGCCGAGCGCCTCCTCGCGGCGCGGCTCCAGAGAGGGCGGAACCCACAGAACGCCGTCGACGGTGGCAGTGTGCTCTTCATCGGCGGGCACACGGGCCCCACCATGAGCCGCCTCATCGGCGAGTTCGTCGCAGCGCTCGGCGGCGTGCGCGTGGATTACGACGCGGTCACCGACGCTCCCATGCTCGAGGCCGCGCGCATCGCCTACGGCGTGGAGAGTGTGCCCCGCTACGACATCGGCGCGGCCCGCCTGCTGGTCTCGTTCGGCTACGACTTCGTCGACTCCGGCGCCTCGCCCGTGGAGCACAACAAGGGCCTCGCGCGCATGAGCGGGGTCAATGACGAGAGCCACGCCAAGGGACGGTTCGTATTCCTGGGGCCGCGTCTGTCTCTGACTGGATTGAACGCGGACGAGTGGATCCCGATCCGGCCCGGCTCCGAAGCCGCGGTCGCGCTCGGCATCGCCTCCGCGATCGCCACTCCGGATGCGGCCGGTCCTTACGCCAACCTGCTCCAGGCCTACAGCCCGGCGGCAGCGGCGGAAGCTGCCGGCGTCTCCGAGGAAGCCATCCTCGCGCTCGCCGAGCGCTTCCGCACCGAGGGCCCGAGCCTCGCCATGGGTCCGGGCGCGGGTGCTCACCACCGGAACGCGACTGCGGCGAATCTCGCGGTCATGATTCTGAACCACGTGGCCGGCAACGTCGGCCGCACGGTGTTCTACGAAGCCGGGAGCTCCGCGGTCGCGAGCCGTATGGGCGATCTCCAGGGCGCGATCGCCTCGATGTCGGCTGGCGACGTCGGGGTCGTCCTCGTGCACGGCACCAACCCCGCCTACTCGCTGCCCGCGACGGCCGGGTTCCGTGAGGCATTTGCGCAGGTGCCCTTCAAGGTCTCGTTCGCGTCCGCGATGGACGAGACGGCAGCGCTCGCCGACCTGATCCTGCCCGACCAGCACTTCCTCGAGGCGTGGGGCGATTCGGCGCCGCGGCCGGGCGTGATGGCGATCCAGCAGCCGGTCATGTCGCCGGTCTCGCTCTTCGACTCGAAGCACTCCGGCGACGTGATGCTGGCGGTGATGCGTCTGGCGGTCCCAGCGACTCCGCCCGCAGCCGCGACCTTCTACGAATACCTGCGGACTGCACACGCCGCGACCGATGACGCCGCCTGGCGTCAGGCCCTCCGGACGGGTTCGGTCGGTGCCACGGAAGCCTCGACGACGGCGCCCGCACTCCGCGCTCCGGACCGCGCGCTCTCGTTCGACCTCCCGACCTTCGACGGGAGCGGCGACCTGACCCTGGTCGTGCATCCGTCGTCGCGCTTCGGCGGCGGCGAGTTCTCGAACTCGCCGTGGATGCAGGAGTTGCCCGACCCGGTCTCCAAGATCGTCTGGCACTCGTGGGCCGAGATTCACCCGACCGCCGCCGCTGCTCGCGGTCTCGTGAATGGCGACATCGTCACGCTCTCTTCGCCGCACGGCGCAGTCGAAGTCCCGGTCTGGCTCTATCCGGGGATCCGCGAGGACGCGATCGCACTCGCCATGGGCGCCGGTCACACCTCGATGGGCCGGTATGCGGATGGACACGGCGTAAACGCGCTCGACCTGCTCCCCGGCACTGCAGAGCAGCCGTCGGGTGCGATGGTCACGGTAGCGACGACCGTAACGCTCGAGCCGACGGGTCGCCGCATGCGGCATGCGACCGTCGACGGCTCTGCGGGCGACCAACACGATCGCCCGATCGCTCCTGCGGTGCAGCTCTCGCTGCTCGGTGCAGAGGCCGAGGCGGCCGAAGAAGAGCACGGTGAGCTGATGGAGCTCCAGGCTGGCGGCGGGTTCATTCCCGTGCCCGCTGAGGACGGCAGCCCCGCCTCGTTCCCGCTCCCTGGTGCGCGTTACGGCGAGTACGCCAACGCCCACGAGGGGCCGCGCTGGGCGATGGCGATCGACCTCGACAAGTGCACGGGGTGCAGCGCGTGCGTCACCGCCTGTCAGGCCGAGAACAACGTGCCCTGGACCGGCGAGGACCAGGTGCGCATGGGCCGCGACATGGCGTGGATACGCATCGAGCGCTACTACGAACACGTGGACGCGACGCAGGCGAGCGACCTCGACATCCGCTTCCTGCCGATGCTGTGCCAGCACTGCAACAACGCGCCGTGTGAGCCGGTCTGCCCCGTGTTCGCGACCTATCACACGCCCGAAGGCGTCAACGCGCAGATCTACAATCGCTGCGTCGGCACGCGGTACTGCGCGAACAACTGCCCGTACAAGGTGCGTGTGTTCAATTGGTACAGGTACACGGACGCCGTTCCGGAGCCGCTCAACTGGCAGTGGAATCCGGACGTCACGGTGCGCGACAACGGCGTCATGGAGAAGTGCAGCTTCTGTATGCAACGCATTCGCGAGGCGGAGAACCGTGCAGCGCTCGAGGACCAGCGCCCGGTGCGCGACGGCGAGATCGTGCCGGCGTGTGAGCAGAGCTGCCCCGCCGAGGCGATCGTCTTCGGCAACATCCGTGACCCGAATGCCCGGGTCACCCAGGTGGTCGCGAGCGAGCGTACGTACCGCGTGCTCGATGCCATCATCAACACGCAGCCTGCTGTGAATTACCTGCGGAAGGTCACGTTTCACGAGGTCGCGGCGGGAGAGCATTGATGGCGACCGGCCAAGTCACAGAGCGTGGCGCGCTCACGCATCCGGATCTTACGCGTCTCGATGACGTCAATCGCGACGTTCTCAAGATGCTCGGCCGGCCCGGCAAGGGCTGGTGGATCCTCTTCGGCATCGCGGCGGGCGGTATCGGCCTCTTCGTGTCGCTCTGGGTCTACCAGATGGTCCGGGGGATCGGCGTCGCCGGACTGACCTCTCCGGTGGGCTGGGGCGTCTACATCACGACCTTCGTCTTCTGGGTGGGTATCGCACACTCGGGCACGCTCATCAGCGCGGTCCTGTTCCTGTTCCGTGCGCCCTGGCGGCAGTCGATCTACCGCGCAGCCGAAGCCATGACGGTGTTCGCCGTGATGACCGCGGGGCTCTTCCCGCTCATCCACGTCGGCCGGGTCTGGCACGCGTACTGGCTGATCCCGTACCCGAACTCGCGCTTCCTCTGGCCGAATTTCAAGTCGCCGCTCGTCATGGACGTGTTCGCGATCACCACGTACTTCACGGTGTCCGCGACCTTCTTCTTCCTGGGCTGCATCCCGGACATCGCTGCCGCGCGTGACCGCGCGACGGGGCTCCGTAAGCAGTTCTACAAGGTCATCTCGCTGGGGTGGCAGGGTACCGACGCGCAGTGGCACCACTTCGGGAACGCCTACGTGTTCCTGGCGGCCCTCGCGACGCCGCTGGTGCTCTCGGTGCACTCGGTGGTGTCCTGGGACTTCGCCATGGGCATCGTGCCCGGCTGGCACACTACCATCTTCGCCCCCTACTTCGTCGCCGGCGCCATCTTCTCGGGCCTGGCGATGGTCATCACGCTCATCGTGCCCATGCGGAAGATCTTCGGGCTCGAGGCGTACCTGACCACGAAGCACTTCGACGCGATGGCGAAGCTGATGTTGCTCACGTCGCTCATCGTGTTCTACGCCTACCTGTCCGAGTTCTTCCTGGCTTGGTATAGCGGCGAAGAGGTAGAGCGCACCGCGTTCTGGAACCGCGTGTTCGGCAACTACTGGTGGGCCACGTGGATTATGCTCACGTGCAACGGCCTGGTGCCGATCATGCTCTGGTTCAAGCGCGTGCGGCACTCGATCCCCGCGCTCTTCGTCATCACGATCTTCGTCAACATCGGTATGTGGTTCGAGCGCTACGTGATCGTCGTCGTCTCGCTCAGCCACGAGTACGAGCCGTTCGCCTGGGGCATGTATCGCCCCTCGTTCGTCGAGATGGGGATCCTGATCGGGTCCTTCTGCTGGTTCAGCTTCTGGTTCCTGCTCTTCACCAGGCTGCTACCGCCGATCGCGATCCAAGAGCTGAAAGAGGTCATGCCGCCGCCGCTGCGTAAGCGGAAGAGCATGGAGGGCGCGCACTGATGAGCACCGCAGGGGAAAGTGGCGTCCTGGCTTCGTACGAGTACCTGGACTCGACCGTCGATGCCATCGAGCAGCTGCGCAAGGCCGGCTTCAAGCCTCAGACGTATGCGCCGTACCCGGATCACCACCTCGAGCACGCCCTCGGCTACGGCCGGAGCCCCGTGCGCGTGTGGACCCTCTGCGGCGGCCTGACCGGTGCGGCGACCGGCATGGCGTTTCCGATGTGGACCTCGCTCACCTGGCCGCTCGTGGTGGGCGGAAAGCCGATCGTGTCGATCCCTCCCTACGTCGTCTTCACTTTCGAGATGATGGTGCTCTTCGGCGCGCTGTCGACGATCATCGGCATCTTCGTGTTATCCCGACTGCCGGTTCTCAAGCCGGCGGTGCTCTACGATCCCGAATTCACCGCTGGGCGGTACGGCGTATACGTGGAAGCCGAAGGGGCACGGCTCGATGAAGCCAGGAAGATTCTCAAGGCTCAGGAGCCGATCGAAGTGCGCGAGGGAGCCAAACATGGGTAAGAACATGATCCGCCCGCTCGTGTGCGCGCTCGCGCTTGCGACGCTCGGTGCCTGCAAGCCGATGGACGACGCCCTCGTGCTCGTCTTCGGCCGCTCCATGCGCGACCAGCGCTCGTTCGATCCCTACGAGAACACACGACCGGCTCCCGTGGGCTCCGTGGCGTTCGCGGCGGGGAACTATCCGGCGGCCGAAGGCGAGTTCAACGTCGGCCAACCCGAGGGCATCGACATCCCCCCCTTCACACAGCTCGACCTGGGCGTGCCCGGCGTGGGCGGCCCAGCGATCCAGAGCCTCGTGAACCCGACCAACCCCACCGACCCAGAGTCGCTCGCGCGCGGCGAGGAGCTCTACAACCGCGTGTGCGTGGTCTGCCACGGTCCGGCGGGGGTCGGCACTGGGGCGAACATCGCGGCGTTCCACCCCGTGCTCCCGGCGTATAACCTCTCAGGGCCGCAGGTGGCGGGGTACAGCGACGCCTACATCTACGCGATGATCCGAGTTGGACGTGGGCTCATGCCCGAGTACGGAAGCCGCATCGCTCACTTCGACCGCTGGCACATCGTGAACTACGTACGGCAGCTCCAGGTGCGTGCTGGTAACCCGGGAGTGAACTGACGATGGCCGGTCTGCATGCACCCGCGGAGGTCCCGGTCCGCTACCTGCCGCGCTCCAGCACGGCGAACATGATCGTCGGCGCCCTGTTCGTGATTGGCCTCGGCGCCTTCGTGATCCGGCTGGGTCAGGACTCGGCTTCGGCCTGGACCAGCTACGTCACCAACTGGCTGTTCTTCACCAGCATCGCGATCGGGGGCGTTCTGCACGGGGTCGCCACCTGGATCGTGAAAGCCAAGTGGAACTGGTCAACGCGCCGCGTGAGCCAGTCGTTCGCCGCCTTCCTGCCGATCTCCTTCGTGCTCCTCTTGCCGATGCTCACGCTCGGCGGCGACTACTTCCCGTGGGTCGCCATGATGGAGACGGACCCCGTCGTGCAGAACAAGGCGGCGTGGCTGAACCTGCCGTTCCTGGTGACCCGCCAGCTCGTGCTCGTGGGCGTGATGTTCGGGATGGCGCTCTACTTCGTGTACCATGCGCTCCGGCCCGACATGGGCCTGTCGGAGGAGGCCGCTGGTGGGGACGCGGCGCGCTCCGGTTGGCGGGAGCGCCTCACGCAGGGGTGGATGGGGCAGGAGCAGGAGGAGGTCCACAGCTACCACCGCATGACCACGATCGCGCCCGCATTCGTGCTCGTGTACGCGGTGGCCATGACCGTCATCGTCTACGACTGGGTCATGTCGCTCGAGCCGCACTGGTTCAGCACCATGATGGGCCCCTGGTTCTTCGCAGGCGCCCTGTGGGGCGGCACCGCGGCGACCGCCCTCTGGAGCCTCTACCTGCGCACACAGGACGACGCGTTCGAGAAGGGGATCGGCCTGCAGCAGCGGTGGGACCTCGGCAAGCTGTGCTTCGGACTGACCGTGTTCTGGACCTATTTGTTCTTCGCCCAGTACATCGTCATATGGTACGGCAAGCTGCCCTGGGAGCAGGCATGGATCATCCGCCGCTCCGGAGAGGAGTGGGGTGCGTTCTCGGCCACGGTGGTCGTGCTCTGCTTCGTGATCCCCTTCGCGGGGCTCATCGGCCGCAAAGCGAAGATGAAGCCCGCTCTGCTGGCGACTTTTACGTCCGTCATCCTGCTCGGCCTCTGGCTGGAGCGCTACGCGATGGCGGCACCGTCGCTGCACCACGAGGGGGACCCGATCTTTACGATCTGGCAGCCGCTCATCGGGCTGATGTTCCTCGGGCTCTATATCGGGGCCGTGCGGTGGTTCCTGCAGACCTTCCCGGCCATGCAGGTCTGGCAGCCGATGGTCGATCCGGAGACCGTCGAGGCGGAGCTCGCGCCGGGGTCGGCGGGCGCGCCGCGCTAGCGACATGATGCGCCCAGGAGGCCTGATGGAGCGCATCGGCAGATGGGCACGCGTGAGGGCGCTGACGACGGCGCTCGCGGTCCTCGTCGTGCCAGCCATGGCGTGCAGCAGCGACGCCTTCGCGCCGCAGGTCATCGAGGACCTGACGTTCTTCCCTGGCCTCGGGATCGACCTCAACGCCATGACCAAGCTGCCTTCCGGGGTGTACATCCAAGACGACAGCGTGGGGACGGGAACCGTGCTGGGAAGCGATACCGTCGACGTGCAGATCGACCACCGGGGCTGGTTGGCGGATGGCACGCTGTTCAGCAGCGGCGTGTTCCCCTTCGAGTATCCCACCGGGGTGATCTCGGGATTCGCGATCGGTATGGAAGGGATGGCGGTGGGTGGGCAGCGCCTCATGATCATTCCGTCGGCGCTTGCCTACGGAAACTCCGGTACGGGACCGATCCCGCCTGGAGCCGTACTGATCTTCGAGGTCGAGCTGCTCGACGTGTTTTAGCGGGCTCCCCGAGCCCTCCCGGCGCCTCACCGCTGAGTCGGGGACCGCTTCTTGCTCGCGGGGTAGAAGCACGCCTGCCGGCGCATCGCTGAAATGGCTCCTGCCGAACTCCTCGGCTAGCTTACCGAGCGGCGCGCCCCCCAAAACGTTCACATCACGGAGAACGAACATGAGGACGCTCACTACCGGCCGTTTCGGCTCGGTCATGATTCTGTTGGTCACCCTGCTCTCCATCTCGGGGTGCGCCTCGAACCTCCGTACGGGAGCGCTCGGCGGCGCCGCTGCGGGTGCTGTAATCGGCGGGCTCGCCAGCGGTTCGGCGCGCGGGGCGATCGTCGGCGCGGCCATCGGCGGCGCGGCGGGCGCGGCCATCGGTGCGGTCATGGACTCGCAGGCCGAAGACCTCCAGGACCGACTCCCCAACGCGCGGGTCGAGCGCGTGGGTGAGGGCATCGCCGTGACGTTCGACTCCGGCATCCTGTTCGCCGTGAATCAGGCGACGCTCCAACCCGCGGGACAACAGAACCTGCGGGACCTGGTCGCATCGCTGGAAGAATACGAGGGCACCGAAGTGCTCGTGGTCGGCCACACGGACGCGACCGGTGAAGAGGCCTACAACCAGAGCCTGTCCGAGCGGCGTGCCGACGCGGCGCGCAATTTCCTGACCGGTGCCGGCCTCGACGCGGCTCGCGTGCGCGCCATGGGCCGCGGTGAACTCGAGCCCATCGACTCCAACGACACCGATGCCGGTCGTCAGGCGAACCGTCGCGTCGAGATCGCGATCTTCGCCAGCGAAGAGATGCAGAACCGGATGATCCGGCAGCAGGGCCGCTAGGCGGATCCGACCTAGACCCGTCGATCAGCGGGAGGGCGGAGTCGCCGATGAGGAGGTCGGCTGCGTCGCGGCGCGGTGCCGGGACTGCGCTCGCGCTTTCACTGCTGGCTGGATGTGGCCCCGGGGAGAACGCGGGATTGACGCTCTCCCCGGGGTTCATCGCCGAGCGCTTCACTGACCAGGCGCCCGGTGCCAGGCACATGGCGATCGCCGAGAACGGTGACGTCGTCGTTGCGCTGGAAGGGGTCGGGGAGAACCCGGGCGGGGTGCGCGTGTTTCGCGATGTGGATGGCGACGGCGTGGCCGACACGGTTGCCGCGTTCGGCGAAGGCACGGGCTCGGACGTCGAGTTCCAGGGTGGATTCCTCTACTTCGCCTCTCGGGGCGACGTCGTCCGCTACCCGTGGCAGGTCGGCCAGATGCTTCCGGTGGGGCCACCCGACACCGTCGTCACGGGGCTGCCTGCGCGGAACTACCACTCACTCAAGACGATCGCGTTCGACTCCTCAGGGGCCCTGTACGTAAACATCGGGTCCACCACCAACGTCTGTACTCCGACGACGGTGGATGATCGTGACACGAGCCTGGACCCCTGTCCTGAGCTGGAGGAACGGGCGGGTATCTGGCGCTTCGACCCGACCGCTTCGGGTCAGTCCCAAACGAACGGAGTGCGCTTCGTCTCTGGGGTCCGGAACGCGGTGGCCTTGGCCCGCGACGGCGGCTCCGTCTACGCCGTGATCCACGGCCGCGATCGGCTCCACCAGAAGTACCCGGAGTTCTTCGACGAAGAGGAGAGCGCAGAGTTGCCGTCGGAGGAGTTCATTCGCCTGCAGGAGGGGGACGACTACGGGTACCCGTACTGCTTCTACGACCACCGGCAACAGCTGAAGGTGCTGGCACCAGAGTATGGGGGTGACGGGCTGACACAGGGGCGCTGCTCGGCCATGACGACCCCTCTGTTGGGATTCCCTGGGCATTGGGCACCGAACGACCTCCTGTTCTACGGCGCGGAGCAGTTCCCTGAGAGGTACAGGGGAGGGGCGTTCATCACCTTCCACGGGTCCTGGAACCGCGATCCCCTGCCGCAGGGGGGCTACAACGTCGTGTTCGTTCCGTTCGTCGCTGGAGAGCCCGCGGGTGACTACGAGATATTCGCCAACGGCTTCGCAGGTGATCCCCCTCGAGACGACGGGCGGCACCGTCCCGTGGGATTGGCGGTGGGTCCCGACGGGTCGCTCTTCGTGTCGGACGATCGCTCGGGATGGATCTACAGAATCCGGTACGTCGGCCTCACGCCGCCGAGCTGACTAGCGCCACGAAGCCGCACGTCGCCGGAAGGGTCGCTCGAGAATCAGATACGCGATCCACGAGCCTCCGATCGTGACGCCGACCGTGAGCGGCAGTTCGACCAGGGTCGGCAGACCCGCGAACAGGGGCTGGAGCGCAATCCCGTACAAGTGCCATACGAAGAGCGAGTAGGAGATCGTGCTGATGAAGATGAGCGGCCGCGTCGAGAACAGTCGCGCAAGGCGACCCTCAGAACGATGGAGCGCGTACATCAGCAGGCACACCGTCAGTCCCGCATGGATCGTGTGGCCGAATCCGTTCGCGTAAGCCGTGGGCCGCGAGAGCGAGAAGACCAAGGCGAGCGATAGCGCGATCGGCAGCCAGCCGACCTCGAGAAGACGATCGAGCGCGCGACGGCTCACTTCGATTCGTAGGAAAAGGGCGCCGAGAGCGCCGAGCGCCATTTCGTCCACCCGGGTCTCCGTCGCGTTGTAGATGTATGCGGCGGAGAGTCCCGTGAATTGCGGGTACACGACCGCCCGCAGCATCATCGCAGTGAAGATGACCACGCTCAGAACGACCGCGAGCCGTGTCTCCGTGCCGCGACGAAGGCCCGCGCGCAGCAAGAGTGTCCAGGCCAAGACGAACTGTGCGCCGACCGCGATCGACCACAGATGGCCCACGACGTGGCGGGTCAGGTCGCCGAGGGCGAGCGCGTTGTAGTAGTTCACCAGGAGGCCGGCGATCGAGGCTACCCGCAGCGCGTCCACGTCCACCCCGTTGACCGTGTGATGGACACTCGTGACCGCCGCGAACGCCAAGAGCGTCGGGAAGAGGCGGACCGCCTTACGAAGGAAGAACGGTCTCAACGCGATCGTGCCGCGCTCGTCGAATTCGCGAGTGAGGGCCCACGTGAGCGTGAAGCCGCTGACTACGAACAGCATCACGATGGAGTAACCGATCAGAGTCTGCACGACATCCGTGTCGGCACCCGGCACCCAGGTGATGGCGAAGTGACCGACGACCAGCAGTAAGAGCGCGATCGCGCGAAATCCGTCGCAGGCCCCGCCTCGCACCCGAAGGGCCTCCTCGACGCGCATCGATGCCGAGGGTGATGAGTCGCTCAGGGTGTCCCCTCAGCGGCTACGGTCCCCTCCTGCCGATCGCGGGCCACCTTCTGCCGGCGTCGCCCGAGCGCGAGCGGCCGCCAGGAGAGCCACAGCTCCGTTACCAAGAGCGGTACCACCCAGGCGACCCAGATGATCATGGCGGGCCGATCGACCCCCGGACCCTCGGGCAAGGGATACGGTAGGTGCGTGTCGAGGCGCACGAATACGAAACCGTTCATGAGAACGTAGCTTCGCAGCATGAACTGGCGGTGAGCCTCGAAGTCTCGGCGGACCGCCATCACGATCGCGAGCAGCGTGGCGATGAACCACATCACCGACCACAACGCGAACGGGGGAATGCACATCAGGCACGACGAGAACATCGAGAGCCGAAACGCCAGCGGAGCTCCGACCAGACCAGCGACGACGTACAGCCACCCGATGGTGCGATGAAATCGTGGCCACCGCTGACGGATGGGCTTGATGAACTGGAGGGCCCCCAGAAGTAGAGCCGCGCCCGCCGTCACCACGTGGGGAACGAGGAGCCACCGCTGTGGCCAGAAGCGCTGATAGACGTCTGGCGACCAGGTCAAATACTTGAGGGCGTCTCGGTTGATGAAGAACCACCCGAGCAGGACGAGGAGTGCCAGCGCCCCGTAGCCGACGAGCGATGACGCGAGCCGTGGCCAGGTGCGGCGGTCGCCGAGGTTGCTCGGCAGGAGGTCGGTGGCTCGCATCAGTCGGGGTGACCGGTAGTCGGGTGCTGGGGGGTCCGGGCGCTGCGCAGTCAGGTGCTGCCCAGAAACGACGAAAGCGTGCGCGAAGCGTCCGCGCAATCCGTGGGTCCACACGGTGTGCTCAACGCGATCAGCTCCGATGTGGTGGCGCGGCGGATGAACGCCCAGACCTCTAGCATCTTCGCCCGTGCGGCCGACTGCGTCTCGACCCCGCCCACGCGATACCAATACCAGACCAGGCGATGGCCGCCCCCCTCCCTGACGATGGCCTCGTTCACCAGGCGCCGCTCTGGTCCCACCTGACCGAAGAGGCGCTCGATGACCACCGCGGAGTCGGGGGCGATCCGGCTGCCGTAGCCCACGAGCTCGGCGTCCTGGGACTGTCCGTGGTACACGAGGCGATCGAGGAGAACCGAGGCGGAGCCGTTCGTCCAGATCGCGCTGTCCGCCTCGTCCGGCAGGGGGAACACCGGCTGCCATGACGTCCCGCGGGCCGGTTCGCCGGCGCGAAGCACCCAGCCTGTGTCTACGCTCCCCAGGACGTTGCTGGGTGGGACCTCGCGGCGCGGCAGCACCCCGATCACCAAGTAGAGCAGCGGTCCCATCGCGACGACCATCGAGGCGGGCAATGCAGAGCGGAGGAGTGCGCGGCGGTTGGCCCCCCCGGCGCCGACTGCGAGGGCGGGAGCCGCCGGGCTGGGCCACCGCAGGGCTCCCCTGCGCTCGACGACGCCCGCCAACGGGAAGAACGCCAACAAGCCCACCAGGAAGATCGCCCAGCCGAAGGTGAGGTGCCCCTCCATGAGCCCCGACTGCATCTCGGTCGCGTGACCGATCACGACCAGGGCCGTGACACGGACCCAGTTGCCGAGGATGGCGATCGCCGCGGATAGGCCAAGGACGGCGATGCGCGTGCGCCAACGCGGCACGAACGAGTACGCGTAGAGCGCACCGATCACGACGCCGGCCAAGAGGTAGTTCAGGCCCGCGCAACCGTCCTCGATGAGGAACGTGCCGGAGGGAATATTCACGACGTTCCCATCGAGCGTAGCGGGAACCCGGAGCACGGCGAGCGCGACCCCCGTGGTGAACACGGTCATCCACTGGAGAATGGGCGTCAGCAGGTCCCAGAAGGGGACCGCCAGCAGGAAAAGCGCGGCCACGGGTGCCAGGAGCATGGCCGCGCGCATGCCGAGCACGAGCGCCGCCCAGAGTAGGAGGAGCGCGGGCAGGACCGCCTGGGCCACCATCTGAAGACTGGTGACCTGCGCGACCAGCCACACGACGGAAAGAACCGCAGCGGCAGGGAGGGCTACATCCCATGACGGCGTGACGGCCGCGAGGCGACCGCGGTCGCGCCATACGAGCCAAGCGATGGCGGCCAGAATCAGGTAGCCGTGTGTGTAGGGCTGCCGCATCCACACGTTGTGAAAGCTGAGCAGCGTGGGCGCGAACGCTACGACCGTCAGGGCGAACAGGCCCACGAGGAGCGGCCCCCCTCCCCGGATGGTCGTAGCGGTCGGCACGGTCACCGACTGGCGCCCTCCGTCAGGAGCCAGTCCCGGAACGCCGCCATGCCCTCCACCAAGGAGGTGCGCGGCTCGTATCCCAACTCGGCGCGCGCCCTGGAGATGTCGGCCCAGGTCTGCGGCACGTCGCCGGGCTGCTCACCGGTGCGCTCCACCGCAGCTTGCCGGCCCATTACTGTCTCGAGCGCCTCGACCATATCGGCGAGCGAGATGGCACGCCCGCAGCCCAGGTTCATGATCGTGTAGCGCTCACGATCGTAGTCCAGAGCCGCTCGCACCCCCGACACGATGTCGCCGACGTAGGTGTAGTCACGGCGCGTGTGCCCATCTCCGAAGATCGTGATCGGCTCACCGCGCAGCATCTTGTGGGCAAACTTGTGGATGGCCAGGTCGGGACGTTGACGCGGGCCATATACCGTGAAGAAGCGCAGTGCCACGAACCGCATACCGAAGAGGTGGCTGTAGACGTGGCCGAGCATTTCGCCGCTGACTTTCGAGGCGGCGTACGGGCTGATGGGCATCAGCACGTCGTCCGCCTCCCGCCATGGCACCGCCGGGTTGACACCGTACACGCTGCTGGACGACCCGAAGACGAAATGGGGGACCTCGCGTTCCCGAGCCAGCTCGAGCACGCTGGCGGTCCCGCGCACGTTGATGCGCTCGGTGGCGAGGGGGTCCTCGAGAGAGGCACGGACACCCGGACGTGCCGCGAGGTGCACGATCGCATCCAACCGGCCCCCGATGGCCTCCCGCAGGGCAGGCAGGTCGCAGACGTCGATTTCCAGTAGACTATATCCGGGACGCCCGACTTGGCGGCTGACGTTCCTGCGCTTGGCGTCCTCAGGGTAGTATGGATCGAAGTTGTCCACCGCGACGACCCGCCAGCCCTCACTCAGCAGACGATCTACTAGATGACTGCCGATGAAGCCCGCGCCTCCAGTGACCAACGCAGTGCGCACGGACGGTGGCTTCGGCTCGACGACGCCGGTCACCTGGATGGCCCTCGACTGCGGAGGGTCGAATAAGTGACGCCTCTGCTTTGGGCGCTCGGCGCCTTGGGCGCGGTGGTCGTCCTCGTCATCGCGGGCATCGTCTACCTAGCGGTGGTGTTGGCTTGGGAAGAGCAGCGCACCCTGGGGCTGGCGTACTACGGCCTTCCACTCGACGAGCGCCGCAGGTTCCGGCGTTGGCTCCGCTTCCATGCTCGCATGCTCCGCCCGGTCGTACGCCTCTCGGCGCGCTTCACGAAGGTGAACCTCGCCAACGCGGGATTCCGCTACCAGGGTGTCGCGGGCCCCAAAGGGAGCTGTTCCGAAGAGAGCTTTCGCGCCGGGCACGGCTACACGCCCCGGCCCGGGGACGTCTTCGTGGTGACGCAGATGAAGTGCGGCACCACGTGGATGCAGCACGTCGTCTACGAAGTGCTGATGCGCGGTCGCGGGAGCCTGGCGGAGCAAGGCGAGGCCATGTACGCCGTCTCGCCCTGGCTCGAGGGACGTAAGAGCGTGTCGATCTCCGAGGCACCCGTCGTGGGTGAGGAGCGGCCGTCGCGGATCATCAAGACCCATTTCCCCGCGGATCTCTGCCCGCTCAGCGACGACGCCAAGTACATCTACGTGGTGCGCCACCCCGTCTCCTGCTTCGCCAGCTGTGCGGACTTCATTGGAGCGAATCTGGGCGCGTTCGCTCCCGACCTCGACTCCGTCAGGGCGTGGTACTGCTCGGAGGAGGACATGTGGTGGGGCAGCTGGCCCCGCCACGTGGACGGTTGGTGGAAGCTGTCGCGCAGCCGCCCGAACGTGCTCTTCATCCGTTTCGAGGACATGAAGACCGACCTGGCGGAGGTTACGCGCCGTGTGGCAGACTTCCTGGGAATGCGTTCGCTGACGCCCGACGAAGTCAACGCGGTCGTCGAGAAGTGCGGCTTCGACTACATGCGGGCGCATGAGGAATCGTTCGAGATGCAGCCGCCTCATCTGCTGGCGATCGACGCAGAGCTGTTGGTGAAGGGCACCGCGGACCGCTACCGGGACGTTCCCGACGCGTTGCGGCGGGAGGTCATGGATTGGTGTCGCTCGCACCTCGAACACGCGGAGTACCCCCTCGCGGAGCAGTATCCCGCGAGGTGAGGCTCTCAGGGTCCCGCTTCCGGGTCCGTCGGGGTGTCCGGCGCGGGCTTCCCGGTCACCAACCGGACGAGAGCGCGTCCGGTGGCGACGACCCGGCGCCAGAACATGAGCAGGACCCCTCCGACTGCCGCGAGCGCGGACAGTACCGGTGCGACCACCTCGGGCCCTAAGTATAGCAACAACATCGCGTTAGGCTCCCTCGCACACGGTTCTGACCGGCCGGGTATCGGCAAGCTCGTACTCTCTCATTGTAACCCGTCGCCGCCGCCTGTTTCCAGCTATTCGTGAGACGGGCTACCGCCGGCGCCGTGCGCACGCCCTGGCCGGAGGAGCAGCCAGGCGGTCCCGACCAGAAGGGGGATGTTCCAAAGGGCTTCACCAACGAACACGGGTATGGCCGCGGGGGTGAAGTACTCTTGGTAGGATCGAGTTCCTGGAAGCGGATGCCACCCGAACTGCAGCGGTTGGGAGGAAAAGGGCCAGAGGAGCCTCGGTCCGGGGCCGTTGGCCGTTAGCGCATCGAGCAAGCCGTGGCTGGCGAGGGCCGCTACGCAGAGCACGCATGCCAGCGCCCTCCATGCCCTGGGTGCGACCACGGCACCGATGGCAACTCCCGCGATCACGGAGAATGTGAGGGAGTGCGTCAGCACCCGATGGCCGAGCGGTGTATGGTCGAGTCCCATCTCCAGGGCGATGAAGTCGAGATCAGGCGAGAGGCCGAGGGCCGCGAACCCGACAACGGCTGGGAGGGGGCGCGTGCCGGTCCGACGCGCGTAGATCGCGCCGCAGAGGGCACCTGCGGCAAGGTGAGAGATGCTCGCCACGAAGCGTCCTACGTGACCTTGCTCAGCGAGTCCCCCGCACCCGCGACGTACCCCACGAACTCTCCTGCCGCCCACGCGACCACGAAGAAGGCGATGTACGGAAGCGAGCGCTTGAGCTCGGCCTGGTGTCGGTCCTTGGCGCGGATGCGTGAGACGGTGCGGAGGAAGAGTACCGGGGGAAGAACGAGCGACCCGACGGCGTACGCGAGCTTCTTGGTCAACGGCGCGCCCCGCACGCGCGCCCCCGCGTAGGAGCGCGAGTACAGATACCGCTGCGACATGTACTCACCGAACGTGAAGTGCTTCTTGTGGTCCGCGACGATCTCGGGGCGGCACACCAGGGGTGTGCCGGAGTCACGGATAGCGTCGTGAAGCCGGTTCTCCCATTTGTGCTCGGCGATGATGGCGGCGTTCGCGTCGAGCACCTTGCGCGTGTAGACGACGTTGTTGCCCGGGAGCCAATCGACGCGTCCTTCCGGGAGCGGCGGAATGCAGTGGCTGTACTCACAGAGGAAGGAGGCCCAGTCCATGAGCGTGTTCGTGGCAGCGTTCTCGATCGGGCCGCCGACCACGGTTGCTCCACTCGCCAGCGCGGCCAGCATCTGTTTGGCCCAGCCCTCCCGAACCAGCACGTGGTCTTCGATGACCCCGATGGCGGGCGCAGTGGCGGCAGCGAAACCCACCGCCCGCATTTGCGGGATCGTCGCGGCGGGTTCCACCTCCACGATCCGCGCCCACGGGAAGCTGCTCCGGACGCGACTCGTCAGGTCCGCACCGAGCCGATCGACAACTATGACTTCCAGATCGACGTCCGCTCGTTGCGCCTCGAGGGCCGTGAGGCAACCGTCGAGGTCTCCGAAACCGTTGACCGAGGGGACGATGACGGATAGGTCGGGCATGGTCGATCGCTGTGTCAGGGACTTGGGGCACGAAAGGCACCCACCTCAGGCCCCGGCCGGATTACCTTTCCAGACAGGAAGCGAGTAGGGAACCCCATCCGTGGGAGGAAGATGAGAGTAGCCGTTCTCGGGGCGGGCGTGATTGGTAAGTTGCGCTCGGGCTCGGTGGTCGACAACAGTCGCACCGAACTGGTCGCGGTCGTCGACGTGGACGAGGGTCGAGCACGAGCGGCCACCGCCGGCTCGAGCGCCAAGGCATTCACGGACTATCGGAAGGCAATCGCCGAGAGTTCTCCCGATGCCGTGATTGTGTCCTCTCCCGTTCACTTCCATGAAGAGATGTGTCTGGCCGCTTTCCAGGCCGGTTGCCACGTCCTGTGCGAAAAGCCTCTGTCGAATTCGCTCGAATCGTGCAGGCGCATCGTTGCTGCTGCTGCCGCCGCCGGCCGCACGCTCGCAGTGGGTTTCAATCTCCGCTACTTCCCGTCCGTGAAGTATCTCACGGATGCGATACAGAAGGGCATGATCGGTAAGGTCGACCATGTGCGCGCCTACGGTGGGCACGACGGCTTGGCCGGCTTCCGCGCCGACTGGCAATACCAGGGCCCGCTCTCCGGTGGCGGCGCGATGATGGACATCGGGATCCATGAGACGGACCTCGTGAACCACGTCGCTGGGGACATCGTCGAGGTCAGCGGCATCGTCTCGGGATCGATTTGGAACGTGGAAGGCTCCGAGGACAATGCGATGGCGATCATGCGCACCGCGCGCGACATCCCCGTCATCTACCAAGCCACATGGACAGAATGGAAGGGGTTCAAGAACTACATCGAGGTCTACGGTGACCTCGGCATGGTGCGCGCACAATACGCGCCGATGTTCAATCTGCTCATCACGCACGAGAAGCCGGGAGCCAAGCGCAAGCGCGTCGTGAAGTACTATCCCGAGATCATGGTGCGTGAAAAATTCAAGGGGTGGCAGACCACCACGCGCATCGCATTCGACGAGGAGCTCATCGACTTCTTGGGCATGATCGACGGAAGGTCCGTCCGCCTCGCCGACGGGAAGGCCGGCGCGCTCGCCATCGAGGTGGCCCAAGCCGTTTACCGCTCGACTCGCGAGCATCGCACCGTCACTCTTCCGCTTCCGTGAGCGACTCGCGGACGTCCGTCACCATCTCTGTGGTCCTGACGGTGGTGGATGG
>JBEBGN010000296.1:0-2193 GCA_040081395.1 Longimicrobiales bacterium | reverse complement strand
CGGCGGCCTCGGGAAGTGGTTGGGGCGAGCCATGCATGGCGAGGAACCGTCCCCCGACGTGGACCTGCTCATCCGGAGCGGGGGAGAGCAGCGCCTGAGTGACTTCCTGCTCTGGGAGTGCGCTTATGCCGAACTGTACTTCACCCAGGTGATGTGGCCGGACTTCACCGCTCGAGAGCTCGCGGTGGCGTTGCGGGACTTCGGAACGCGCGAGCGCCGCTTCGGGGCCGTCGCCCTAGCGGGATAAGCTACGGTCGGACCTCGAGTTAGCTCCTCTCGCTCGCGAGGAGTCGTTCCTTGCGCCAGAGCCCCCCGCCATAGCCGACGAGGCGTCCGTCGGAGCCGACCACCCGGTGGCACGGGATCACGATCGCCAGGGCGTTCATGCCGTTCGCCCGACCGACGGCGCGCACCGCGTTCGCGCGCCCGACCCGACGCGCGATGTCCGCGTAGCTCCGGGTCTCGCCATGGGGGATCTCGAGGAGTGCGCCCCACACCTCCAGCTCGAACGGCGTGCCGGCGGGACGAACCGGAAGGGTGAACTCGCGACGCTTGCCGTTGAAGTACTCGTTCAACTCGCTCGCTGCGCGTTCGGACACCGGACTGCTTTCGGGTACGTACACCAACCCGAGGCGCCGACCGATCCGGGTGACCAGGCCTCGCAGCTGTCTCCGGTCGGCGAAGTCGAGGAGCACCAACGCGCCCCCGGTGGCGGCCGCGAGCATGGGACCAAGGGGCGTGGAGATCCGTTCCACCGTGGCCACCGCGGCATCGTCGAGGCGCGTTGGGCTCGATCCGAAGTACTGACGGAACGCCTCCTGGAATCCGGAGAGCGACTCGTATCCGACCTCGAGTGCGGCCCGGCCGACGGAATCGCCGGCCCGGACGCGTCCCAGTGCGGAGCCCAAGCGCCGGGCCCGGTGATAGGCCTGGAACGTCATTCCGTGGTTCTGTTTGAACCACCGGCGCACGCGCTCGGGGCTCAACCCCCTGCGGCGCAGATCGTCGTCACCCCAGCGGCGATCGGGTTCGGCTTCAACATCGGCCAGTAGCGGCCGCAACCATGCTGGCGGAGTCCCCGTGGACTCGAGCGGTCGACACCGCAGGCAAGGGCGGTACCCGGCGACGGCAGCATCACCCGCAGTCGCGAAGAACGACACGTGCTCGGGGAGGGGCCGGCGAGCGGAGCAGGTGGGCCGACAGAAAATGCCTGTGGTGCTCACTGCGGTCACGAAGAGGCCGTCGAACGAGGCGTCGCGCCGGAGGAATGCCTCGAGCATGACCCGATGCGGGGGCAACGTGGGTCTGTTCATGGGACCAATCTGGGACGTGGTTGGCGCCCCTTCCACCGGAATCCAGACGCCGAATTCCATCTCGCGCGGTCGACTCCGACCGGTAGGTCGTTCTGGTCCGCCCGCTACGTAAGGTGACGTAGGTCCTTACGGAAGGAGCCGGGCGAACATTGTCTCGTCCTACGTCAGCCAGGAAGGAACCGTGCCCGCCGACTCCGAGCTACCCGCGACAAGGTACCCATCCCCGGGAAGCGAATCGCTCCTGTTTGGGAACCGACCCGAACGCCCTCCGTCCGCGCCTGTCCGGGGCACCCATGGGCTCGTACCTTGGCGTTGCGACCCCCGCGCCGCGCGAGGTGCCTCCCCCATGATGAATCCGGCGCCCTCCGGAGGGTCGACCGGCCCGCAGAGCGGTCCCCTCAGGGGGCCCCTCCCTCTCGTGGGGCGGACTCGCGAACTGGCGTCCCTCGAGTCCCTGCTCGAATGGGGCCGGTCCGATGGCACCTCGGTGGTGATCGTCTCGGGGGAAGGTGGTGTGGGGAAGTCGAGACTCGCGGCGGAGCTCGGCGCACGCGCGGAACGTCGCGGCTGGAAGGTTGCCTACGGGAGGGCATTCCCCGTCGAGAGCGGGGTGCCCTACGCGCTCTTCTCGGACGCGTTTCTCCCCATACTGCGGGCGCTCGATGCAGACACACTGACCCTGCTGACGCGAGGCGGGGCGGATGAACTGCGGTTCCTGTTCCCCGCACTCGGGCCGAGCGGCGCGGGGTCCGAGTCACCCGCGGGCGAGCCCGACGAGGTTCGTACCCGCCTGATCTGGAATTTTGCAGAGTTTCTCAAGAACTACGCGGCCCGGGCGCCGCTTCTCTGCATTCTGGAGGACCTGCAATGGGCCGACGAG
>JBEBGN010000295.1:0-2194 GCA_040081395.1 Longimicrobiales bacterium | reverse complement strand
AGCAACTCCTCCACCGACGGGTACTGCTCGAGCAGCTGGACCGCGGTCTTCGGGCCGACCCCTTTCGCGCCCGGCACGTTGTCGGACGAGTCACCGACGAGCGCCAGGTAGTCGGCCACGCGAGAGGGCGGTATGCCGAACTTCTCCGACGCGTTGGCCTCCGTGACCCACTCTGCGGCCACGCCGGTGGACCCGCCGCGCCCGGGGTTCATGAGATGGATACCGGGCCCGACCAGCTGATAGAAGTCCTTGTCCCCCGAGACGATGACCGCCTCGAGCCCCGCGTCGCGCGCCTTCACGGCGAGCGTGCCGATCACGTCGTCGGCCTCGTACCCTGGGAGTTCGACCACGGGGTCGTGGAACGCGGCCACGATGTCACGGATCCTGCCGATGCTCGCGCGCAGGTCGTCGGGCATCTTCTCCCGGGTCGCCTTGTACTCCGGGAAGATCTGCCCGCGGAACGAGTCCCCCGCATCGAAGACCACGGCGAGGTAGTCCGGCTCGAACTTCTCCCTGATGTCGAGCAGGAAGCGCGTGAAGCCGAAGGGCGCGGACGTGTTCTCGCCGGCGCTGTTCATGAGGGGCTTGCTGATGAATGCGAAGTACGACCTGTAGATGAGGGCGTACGCGTCGATCAGGAAGATCCGGGGCGCGCTCTTGGGAGGTATCTCCAAGGCCGTCGTCGTCGAGGGTGGAGCGCGGAGAACGGCGCGCAAGATAGCTCCAACTCAAAAAAAACGAGCCCGCGACCAGCCGGCCGCGGGGCTCGCTCAGAACCCAAAAGAAGGGTCGATCAGGCCTTCACCACATTCGCCGCCTGGAGGCCCCTCTCGGATTCCTGCACCTCGAACTCGACCTCTTCACCCTCGGCGAGCGTCCGGAACCCTTGGGTCTGGATGGCCGAGAAATGGACGAATACATCGTCCCCCTTCGACTGTTTGATGAAGCCGTACCCCTTCGACTCGTTGAACCACTTCACGGTCCCCTTCATGCCGCTCCCTCCGCCGGCGGGTGAACTCGGACCGCGCTTTGCGCGGCATTTTTTTCACCTTGCGGGTGGCCGAGCGGACGCGCAAGAACCCAGATCGGAACTCGGCCTACTGCGTACGTTCCGATGCAACGCCGGCGGCAGCCCTACTCCTCGCCGTAGAGCGCCCGGTAGAGACCCAGGTTGCGCCTCACACTCTTCACGTAGCCGCGCGTCTCCTCGATCGGGATGCGCTCGGTGAACCGGTGCGGGTCGGAGGCCTCGGGGTAGCTGCTCCAGCGCGTTGCACGGGTAGGCCCGGCGTTGTACGCCGACAGCACCAGCCCGAGGTCGCCGTCGTAGCGCCGCCGCATGTCGGTGACGTACGCGGCCCCGAGGTGGAGGTTCACCTCGGGACTGGAGAGGGTCTCGTCCGTGAACGGGCGAGGGCCATGGGCCCGTGCGAGCTGGGCCCCCGTGGGAGGCATCACCTGCATGAGCCCGATGGCGCCGGCCCGGCTGACGATATCGGACTTGAACGCCGACTCCTGTCGGATGATGGCAGCCAACATGATGGGGTCGACCCCCCACTCCGCGGCTTCGCGGCGCACCAACTCACGGTAGGGGAACGGGAACGCCACGCGCAGGATCTGGCGGTCCCAGCCTCCAGCCTCCTCGAGCAGCGCCCAGCCGAGGTTGATGCCGTCGATGGTGCGGCCCCGATCGATGAGCGCCTCGGCGAGTCGGAGCGTGGGGCCGCGCGAGCCGCGCGCCCGCGCGCGCAGCCGCTCGATCTCGCTGAGGGCCCCGGCCTCTAGACCGGACTCGTGGAGCAGGTCCAACCGGGCAAGCCCTTCGGTCAGCCAGAGCGGCTCGGTGGCCCTCTCCCCTTCGGGGAAGTCGATCGCGTACGGAACGTCGAGCAGCTCGGCGGAGAGATGGGCGTAGTACTCGACCGGCTGCTCGGTCATGGCGCGGACCAGCAGTTCGCGTCCGCGCACCGAGTCCCCGAGCTCGAACCGTACCCGCCCGGCCCAATACGCGGCTTCCTGCCAACGCCGGCCCTCTGGAAAATTCTCCAGGTAGGTCTCGAAGACTTCTGCGGCTTGCACGCGATTTCCCCGCCGCACGTGGATGTGACCCGAGCGCATGCGGGCTTCCCCGGCACGCGCGGACGAGCCTCCGTGCTCCACGAGCTGTGCGTACCGTGCGAGCGCAACGTCGAGC
>JBEBGN010000138.1:0-8646 GCA_040081395.1 Longimicrobiales bacterium | reverse complement strand
GCCGCACCCTTTACCCCGGCTCTCCCTCTCGTCAACCTTTGGTTCATGCCGACGGACCAAAAGCAAGCGCGTAGCATCGTCGCCCGGGGCGTCAGCGCCTGGGAGCAGGACGACTTCGAGTCCGCGCTCCAGACCTTCCTCGGTGTCCTGAAGGAGCACCCCTACTTCGCGGACGTGCACAACAAGGCCGGGCTCTGCCTCGCCATGTTGGGCCGGTTGGACGAGTCCCTCTCGCATTTCGATGCGGCGGTGACGCAGAACCCCGCGTACGCCGAGGCGCACCTGAACCGGGCGATCGTGCTGAACGACTTGGGGCGCCACGAGGAGGCGGCTGCTGCATTCAGCCGTGCCGGTGACCTCGATCGACGCGACTCACCGGTATTCCCGTCCGAGGTGGGGAACCGCATTGCCGTCACCCATGCCCAGCTCGGCGACTTGTACTTGGTGGCGAACCATCCAGATCGGGCACTCACGAACTACAAGACCGCGCTGGAGATCCGACCGCGCTTCATGGACATCCGCAGCAAGTACGCCGAGGCCCTGTTGGAGCTGGGCCGGCTGGATGAAGCGCACGATGAGCTCACGCTGATCCTCGAGACCCGGCCCTCGTTCGTCGGGGCCCGTATCCGTCTCGGCGTGGTGCTCCACCGGCTGGGCCGGGACGCCGAAGCCGTTCGTCAATGGGAGCAGTGCCTGGCCGACGAGCCGACCGACATGCGGGCCCGTGCGTACCTGGCCTCCGTCACCCCGCGTGCGGAGGGGTCGGGCGAGGGACCCGGCCCGTCCCGCTGATTCGGTCGTGCGGAGCGGTCCGATCTTTGCCGGGTAAGGGAAGCGTGATGAGGACACCGATCCGTCGTGCGGCCTTCGCCGCGATGCTCAGCCTGTTCGCCTGTTCGCCGCGCGCCTCGGAGGTGAATTCCGTGAGGCGGGGCGATGTGGCATTCGCCCAGGGCGACTTCGACGAGGCGCTGGCCGAGTACCGGCTGGCGGTGCGCCAGGGCGCGGACGACCCGAGCGTGGTAGCCCGCGTGGCGCACACGTACGCCATGATGAGCCGGGTGGACGACGCATCCACCAACTACCGCGACGCGGCGGCGCGCGATCCCGCCCTGGTCGACCAGGCAGTATCGGACCTCATGCGGCTCGCGCGCGAAGCCCATGCGTCCGGAGATCGTTTCGCGATGGCGAGTGCGGTCGAAAGCGCTCTGGATCTCCGGCCCGGCGTCGGCGTGGGTGAAATGACTCTGTCCCTCGCCCGTCACTACTTCACGAACGGCGAGTATGGTCGGGCGCTGCCCTTCTATCAGATCGCGATGGCCGAAGCGACCGACTCGGTTCCCGAGATCGTCTTCGAGGTCGGGCAGGCCCATGAGGAGATCGGCGACTGCGAGCACGCACTGGTCTTCTTCGAGCAGTTCCGCTCGATGGTGCGGCCCTGGGAGCGCGGCGAGGTCGATTGGTACATCGGCACCTGCGCCTACAACATCGCCCGGGACCTCCGTTCGCGGGCGCTCGACCCCGAGGAGCTTCAGAGAGCGCTGGCGCTGGTGGATCGAACCGTGGAGGTCGGGGAGCCTCGCAACATTCAGGCCCAGGCCTGGTTCGAGAAGGGCGAGATCCTGGCCGAGCTGGGGGAGTGCGAGGCGGCCATGGAGGCCTACGCCCAAGTGCGATACGCCGACCAGGCGGGATCTTTGGTGGACCGTGCCCAGTCTGCCTTCGACCAGATCCGTTTCGGCCGGGGTCTCGAGCACCTCCGCGATGGTCGCTGTAGGTAGGAACGCCCAGGCGAACCGCCGAGGGCTGCGAGTGTATCCAAGGCCCATGCCGACGAAATTGCCCCCCCGCGCCGCCCGGTTTGCCTTCGCCCTCGCCCTGGTCCTGTCCGGGTGCGGAGGAAACGACCCCTACCAGGGGCTCACCGCGGATGACCTTTATCGGATCGCCGAGAACGAGCTCGCCGAGGGGAGTGCGGACAACGCCGTCGAGGCTCTCGAGCGGCTGCACGTCTCCTTCGGGGACTGGAGTCGCCTGCCCGAAGCGGGGCTCTTGCTGGCTCGTGCGCACTTCGAGAATGACGACTATCTGACGGCTCGGTCGGAGTACCGGCGCTTCCTCGACCGGTTCGCGAGCCATCCGGGCGCCCCGGATGCATCGGTCGGTGAATGCGCTTCGCTCGCCGCCCTCGCGCCCCATCCCCAGCGCGACCAGGGATATACCTCCGAGGCCATATCCGTCTGCGGCAACGTGGTTGTCGACTACTCCAACTCTCCGCAGGCGGCCCAAGCCGATTCGATCCGCGGCGCCCTTCGTCACACGATGGCCGAGAAGGAGTACCTGAACGCGGATCACTATTTCCGGCGACGGCAGTACGACTCCGCGATCATCTATTTCCAGTTCGTGGTGGAACTCTACGCAGACACGGAGCTCGCACCGCGGGCCTTGCTCGGCCTGTACCGGTCCAATGAGGCGATCGGCTACCTCGACATCGCCGAGACCGCGCGCGAACAGTTGCTTCAGGAATATCCCGACTCGCCGGAGGCCGCAGAGGTCCAGGTGGGCGGAAGTACCTCCTGAGTCCTGACCCGGCCGCACGCCGCCGCATCGGCCTCTTCGGGGGCACGTTCGACCCGCCGCACCTAGGGCACGTTGCGGTAGCCGCCGACGTGGCCGACGCGCTCCACCTCGACCGCGTGCTCTGGATCCCCGCCGGAGATCCGCCGCACAAGCGTGACACGGAGATCTCCCCAGCGCGCGTACGGCTCGCGATGGCGTGCGCGGCCTGCGCCTCCGACCCCCGTTTCGAGGTCAGCGCCATCGAAGTGGAGCGTCCAGGTCCGTCGTTCATGGTGGACACGGGCCGGGAGCTGGCGCGCAGGTTCAGCGGGGATGAGCTCTTCCTGATCCTCGGCGCCGACCAGTTCCGTTCCTTCGGCACGTGGTGCGAACCCGTCGAGATCGTTCGTCTTCTCCGGCTGGCCGTCATGGATAGGGGGGGGGAATCCGCCGTGCGATTCCGCGACCAGGTTCCCGGCGGCGCCGCCGCCGTGTTCGTGCCCGTGCGCCGGGTCGACCTGTCTTCGACCGACGTGCGCGTGCGTGCGCGGCGGGGTGAGGACATAGGCGCCCTAGTGCCCACTGGAGTGCGCGCGATCATCGAGCGCGAGGGACTATATTCGGCTTCGACCAGGGCCGAGGGCACATCATCATGAGGTTGAGCGAATCGGAGTTGCGGCGGTGGGGCCGTGGCATCGGTGAGACGCTCGTCCCGCCCGCGGTCCTCGCCCTGTCCGGGCCCCTAGGGGCCGGCAAGTCGGTGCTCGCCCGTGCCATCGGGGCGGGGGCGGGGGTTCGCGAGGTCATGCCCTCCCCGACGTACACTTTGATCCAGCGGTATCCCGCCGATGGGGAGCGGCAGTTCGTGCACCTCGACCTCTATCGCGTCGAACGACCCGAGGAGATCTGGGAGCTGGGTTGGGCACACCTGCCGGATGAGCGCGACGTCGTCGTGGTCGAGTGGCCGGAGAGGGCGGGCACGCTGCTTCCCGCCGATCATTGGCTGATCCGTCTCGCCACGCCCCCGGGCCAACCGGATCTGCGCGACGTGGAGTTGGTGCAGGTCGGGACCCCTCCGCCGTTGGCACCATTCCCCCCATCTGCCTCCGTCACATGACGCCGGCGCCCTTTCTCGCGTTCGACACGTCGGGCCCGATCGGATCCGTGGCCGTTGGGATCGGCGACGAGGTGCGCGCCTCGCGCTCCCTCGAGTTGCGTCAGGAGCATGCGTCACGCTTGGTGCCGGCCGTCGACGAGGTACTGTCCCGGGCCGGAGTCGAGGCAGCTGCACTGGCCGGAGTCGTGGTCGGTGAGGGTCCCGGATCCTTCACGGGAGTCCGGGTCGCGGCGGCCACCGCCAAGGGCCTCGCCCACGCGCTAGGTATTCCGCTGTGGGCGTTCTCGAGCTTGGCGGCCGCGGCGCTCGCCGAGGAGGCAGGATCGAAGCGCTACGTACTGTTCGACGCGCGCGGGGACCGCGTGTACGGTGCGTGCTATAGAGTCGAGGCGACGTCAGTCGAAGAAATGTTAGGCCCGCACGGTGGCTCGTTGGGCGACGTTCTGCGGAGTGACGTGGTGGCCGGCGCGGTACTGGTGGGGGACGGGGCCCGTCGCCACCGCACCGTGATCGAGCAAGCGGGCTTCGAGGTCGGCCCGGGACCGACGCGCTCCTTGGCCGAGGGACTCCTACGTCTGCGCTCGCTCGCGGGGAGTGGCCTCGAGGCGGTTGACGTTCGGGTCTGGGAGCCGCGCTACGTTCGCCCGTCCAGCGCGGAGCCCGCATGGGCGCCGTAGACGGCGCGACTGAGGTCGAGGTTCGCACCATGCGCGCCGAGGATGTGGACGCCGTCGTCGCGATCGAGACCGACACGTTCACCAGCCCGTGGCGGCGGGACACCTTTCTCGAATTGATCGACCGGCCCACGCTCGAACTCTTCGTGATGGAGCACCGCTCTCTGGGCATCGTGGGGTACGCCGTGCTCTGGTGCATTCTCGACCAGGGCGAGCTGGCCAACCTCGCGATCGTTCCCGAGCTCCGCGGTCGCGGCCTCGGCACTCGTCTGCTCGGCCGAGTCGTGGACGTGGCTCGCACCCGGGGCGTGGAGACGCTGTACCTCGAGGTAAGGGACTCGAACAGGACCGCCCTCGGGCTCTACAGCCGCTTCGGCTTCTCGCAGGTGGGACTCCGGCGCGGGTACTACGACCGTCCCAAGGAGGACGCGCGCATCCTCATGGCGAAGCTCTGACCCCTCGCGCCATCCCGGCGGCTCGGTCGGCGGGCCATCGTGGTGCATGTCGACCGCCAACGAGCACTCCAGAGACCGCCCGCGCGAGCGGCTACGATCGGTGGGCTCGGCCAATCTCGCGGTGAGGGAGCTGATCGCGTTGGTGGTGGGCAGCGGCAGCGCAGGCCACTCCGCGTCCCGGGTGGCGGAGCGGGTCCTCGCGACCGCCGGGGGATCACTGGCGAGGCTCGCGGCCTTGGACGTCTCGCAGTTGGAAGCGATCTCCGGGGTCGGCGTCGCAACCGCCGCGCGGTTGTCGGCCGCGCTGGAGCTGGGGCGTCGAGCGGCGGCCGAAGCCGTGGACGTCGGCGACCTCATACGGGGGCCTGCGGACGTGTTCGCACGTATGGGCCCGCGACTCCGGGACAAGCTCCAGGAGGAGTTCCATGCCCTCCTGCTCAACAGCCGGCACCGCGTCATCCGCGAGGTTCTCGTCACGCGAGGGCTCCTCGACTCGGCGCTCATCCATCCACGTGAGGTTTTCAGGCCTGCGGTGAGCGAAGGTGCGGCCGGAATCGTCCTCGTGCACAATCACCCGTCCGGTGATCCCACCCCGTCCGCCGAGGATCGCGCGGTGACACGCCAGCTCGGGGAGGCGGGGAGGGCCGTGGGAATTCCCGTCTTGGACCACGTCGTCGTGGGAGCGGGGGCCTACGCCTCCCTAGCTGAAGAGCTGGGGCGGGGGGCCCGCTTCTGACGCCGCGCGGGCACCTCCGAGGAAACATTTGACGTCAATTCCAAAAAATGCGTTGACCCAGTGCGGGGGCGGCGCCTATCTTCGGTCTGCTTCCATCGGGCGAAAAGCCCTGTCCTCATTGCCGAAGGAGCCCGCATGGTTCGCTCGGCCAGCGCGGTACTCGCCTTACTGATTCTGCCAGGTTTGGCCCTTGGGCAGCAGCCCCAGGGCTCCCACACGGTCGTGAACGACGACACGCTGTGGGACCTGGCCGTGCGATTCTATCAGGACCCGTTCCAGTGGCGGGTCATCTATGACGCGAATCGGGACAGCATCGCCGACCCGAACCTGATCTTCCCGAACGAAGTGTTCGTGATTCCCGGGCTCGCGGGGCAACCGAGTCAGACGGTGGTGATCGCGCCATCGGGTCAGGCGACGCCTGCCCAGCCGATGCCAGGTCAGCCGGTCGTGGATGCGGCCCCCACCACGGAGGTCGTGGCAGCGGCGCCTTCCGATGCCCCCGTCGATCTCGTGCAGTTCGGTTTCCGCCAGGCTCGGCCTGCGGAGCAGGTGCGCACGATCTTCCATACGGACACCGCGAGCCAACGCGAGGCCGTCGTGACCGCCTTGGACATTACATACACGGCGGTCACCCGGGACGCTGTCTACTCGGCGCCGTGGGTCATCCCGATCGAGTCCGAGCCGGAGAACGCCGGCACGGTCGCGGGCTTTGCCGCCGAGGGCGCGCGGGCCTCGACCATCCGCTCTTTCGACAGGGTGCGGGTGGACATGCCCACTCCCGCCCGCGTCGGCGCGGAACTCCAGATCTTCCGTGTCATGCGTACGATCGAGGGTGTCGGCGAGGTCGTGACCCCAACCGGCGTGCTCACCGTGTCCAACATCAGCGAAGCCGGTGTCGTCGGCGTGGTGACGAAGGAGTACGATCGCATTCAGCCCGGCGACTTCGTGCGCCCGGTGCCGAGCTACACCCTACAGCCTGGCCAGTACGCCGAACCGATCACGGGCGGCTCCGAGGCGATGATCATGGGCTTCGCCGGACGCCAGGATCTGAACGATCTCGGGCATGTGGCATTCCTGGACCTTGGTTCCAATGACGGTGTGACCATCGGCGACGAGTTCATCCTCTTCGGGGCAGCCATCGGAGCCCCCGAGGGTTCGCTCCAAGTCGTCGGTGTCACTCCGACGATGTCGGCCGCGCGCATCCTCTCCCTTGTGGACGACGTGTTCCACCAAGGGGTGGTGGTGCGGCTGGCCCGAAAGATGCGCTGATGCCACCCGCGAGGATGCGCCGAGTCCTCGCTCCGACGATCGACCCCGAGTCCCCGTCGGCTTCGGCCGACGGGGATTTCCTTTGAGCCCCCACAACGCCATTCATGTCCCGAACCAACCAACGCAGGGTCCTCGTCACAGGTGGTGCTGGCTTCATCGGCAGTCACGTCGCCGATGCCTATCTCGCCGCAGGGGACGCGGTGTGGATCGTCGACAACCTCACTTCGGGTAAGCGGGCGAACCTCCCCAAGGGGGCAGAGTTCGTGGAGATGGATATCCGCTCCGAGGACATTCGGAACCTCTTCCGCGAAGTCCGCTTCGACGTCGTGAACCACCACGCCGCGCAGATCGACGTGCGCGTGTCCGTGCTCGATCCGGCCAAGGACGCGGGCATCAACGTGCTGGGACTCCTGAACCTCGCCGAAGCCGCCATAGAAGTCGGCGCGCGCCGCTTCGTATACGTAAGCAGTGGCGGTGTCGTATACGGTGAGCCCGAGCAGATTCCGACGCCGGAAGTGGCGCCCAAGCTGCCGATGTCTCCCTACGGTGTGACCAAGCTCACGGGCGAGCACTACCTCTACTACTACCGAAAGGTACGCGGCCTAGAGTACACGGCGCTCCGCTACTCGAACGTCTTCGGGCCTCGTCAGGACCCGCATGGCGAGGCCGGCGTGGTAGCCATCTTCTGCAACCGCCTGCTCAAGAACGAGGGGCTGACGATCTTCGGAGATGGCGAGCAGACCCGCGACTACGTCTTCGTCCGCGACGTGGTGGCGGCGAATATGCTGGCGTCGAACCTGGAGATGCCCGCGTTGGCGGGGTTGGACTCACGCGCCTTCAATGTCGGCACGGGCGTGGGGACGAGCGTGAACCAGCTTGCGTCCGCGCTGGAGAAGGTCTCCGGCGCGAATCCGGGCCGTGAACACAAGCCCGAACGCCCGGGTGAGCTACGTCACAGCACCCTGGATGCGAGCCTCATACGGAGCCGTGGCTGGGCGCCGGCATTCACGCTCGAGCAGGGCCTCAAGCAGACCTACGACCACATCGCCGCCCAGAGCGCGGGTGCCTCCGCATGAGCCTTCACCTGACGCTGATGTTGCAGGGCGGCGCGCCTCCCCAGTCGATCACGGAAATGATCGTGCAGGGGACACTGCTTACGAAGATCGTCCTCAGTGTTCTTTTCGCTTTCTCGCTCATGTCCTGGTGGTTGATCTTCCGTAAGACCCGCCAGTTCGCCCAGGTCCGGCGTGAGGGAGACAAGTTTCTCCAGCACATGGAGAAGGCGCAGCGACTCGAGGACGCCTACAAGTCGATTCTAGCCCTTCCCGAGTCGCCGTACGGCCGAGTCTTCCGGGCGGGCGTGAACTTCTTCAGCGAATTGCGTCCGGGTGCGCTGCGCGAGAACGCGCCGCCTACGGCGGGACTCTCCCTCACCCAACTCGAGGCGCTTCGCATGATCCTCGAGAAGGAGGAGGCCGAGGAGCGCGACGCGCTCGGACAGGGAATCGCAATGCTGGCCGTGATCGGAACGGTGTCACCGCTGCTCGGCCTGCTCGGCACAGTCATTGGTGTCATGGACGCCTTCCTCGGCATCACGATCTCGGGGTCGAGCAGCATCATGTCGGTGGCCCCGGGCATCGCCGAAGCGCTGATCACCACGGTTGCCGGACTGGTGGTAGCCATTCCTGCGGTCTTCGGGTACAACTACTTCGTGACCAAGCTGAACCTGGTGAGTGGCGAGCTAGAAGGGTTCTCCAGCGAGTTCATCGGGACCTTGGCTCGCGAAGGCCGCATCTAGTGGGGGCATCCGCATGAGCAGACGGGGCCGGAGGGGGC
>JBEBGN010000294.1:0-2235 GCA_040081395.1 Longimicrobiales bacterium | reverse complement strand
GGGCCGTCTCTCCGGGACTCATGGAAATAGGGTCGAACGTGGAATCGGCTTCGTACCGGGTCTCGATGACCCAGCCTACGTCGATCCCCCCCCGCCCGGTGCGACCCCCGAGCTGTTCGGGCGGGGTGAACACCCGGGCATCGCCGCCGGAGCGGACCGCCAAGCTTTGAGGAAACGGCCATACCCTTCCCGAGTGGTCGAGTACTGCGTAGTCATCGGAGTAGTAGAGAGCCCCCCGAGCAATGAGTGCCGACACGAGCGTGGTCTTTCCGGCGTGGCTCCGGCCGGGGAGAATCAGACCCCGCCCGCTCCAGGCGACCACCCCTGCGTGCACGAAGACCACTTGGGTGGTGTTCGAGGTGACCCAGAGTTTGACGTCTGATTCCACTCGGTGCGTGATGCCCTCGAGGTCGAATCCGTGGCCGGCGGGTGCATCATCGAGATCGAGGGAGTAGCGCTCCGGCTCGGTGGAACCTCCGCCTCCGCGCCGGATTCGATACCGGCGGGGGGGCGGCGAAGCCGACGATCGCTCGGCGGCCGGGAGGCCGGGAGGCATCGGCGGGAGTCGGGCCTCGATGAGCCCACGGACCGGCTCGGGTGCGTCGATCTCGACGTCCACGCCGTAGAGCCGGTACGTTGCGGCGCGTTCCGGATCGCCGGGCGGGGTCTGGGAGCCAGAATCCATGGGGGAGGTCGATGCACGGGTCGGGACAACAAAGGGAAGATCGCGCGCCCCGCCACGCCCGACCACCCGACTCGGGGAGCCTTCTCGAACTGCCTGGAGCACATGACCTGGTTCCCGAGGAGCAGATGGTGCTCCTCCTCAGCCGACTCGCATTGCCAGCGAGCGAAACTCGTCGAGCAGAGCAGGTGGCCGGTCGGTCGCTGGATTGGTCCGCTCTCCTGACCTTCGCTGCGAAGCTCTGGGTTCACCCCCTGGTCGCGCGTTGGATTCTCGAGCCATCGGGGTCTATCGGGGCCTTCGCGCCGAGCGAGGCACGAAAGGCATTCGGGCTCTCCACGTTGGCCGCCCGCGCGCGCTGGACCGAGTACGAGCAGGGACTGGCGGCTGTACTGCGCTCATGGAGTGCGGCTGGGGTGGAGCCGGTCTTCCTCAAAGGTGCTGCTCACGGCCTGACGCTCTATCCCTTCGGGACCCGATTCCTCAACGATCTGGACGTGTGGGTGGAGCCGACGCGTTTCGAGGAAGCCGCACGCGTGCTCGTCGCGGAAGGATTCCAGCGCTGGTCCGTGGAAGGGGGCAATGCCGAGGACAACCGTCGCAGGCTCAACGGCTGGACCTTCTCTCGCGAGGGCGTGGGGGGCGTGCGGCGGTTGGTCGTCGACCTCCACTACAGACTCCACCCGGAGGGATCGCCGTTTGCGCTCGACGCTGCGAGCTGCGCGAGTGAGGGCGGCGGCCTGTCGTTCGGCGGTATTCCCGTGCGCGCCTTCCGCCCCGAGGACGCGGTCGTCCACCACGCGACCCAGATGGCGACGGACTTCACCGTCAAGCTGCAGACCGTGGCCGATCTCGCCGCTCTGCTCGGACCGCGCGTGGTGGATGCACCGCATGCGGCCGCTTCGACACCGTGGAACCAGGCCTTCGACTTCGAACGCCTCGAGCGACGGGCCCTCGAGGCGCGCGCCGCGGGGCCGGTCGCGCTCGCCCTCAGGTGGGCGGAGGCAATAGGGTGCGAAGTTCCGCTCGCGACCATCGCTCGATTGGAACGGGCGGCGCCCGGGAGCTCCGTCGCGACCGCCGTGCTACTCGATCTGCGTGCACTGCACCCGGGCTTCCGCCTGACGGGCCCGGCGAGCTTGGCGCTGTCGGCCTGGTACCGGCCTCCAGGTCGCGCGCGATGGTCGGCGCTCCGCGCGGTGCCCAGCGTGGTCGCAAGGCGCCAACGCCGCGGTGGTCACTCCACTAGCGTCCGCGCCCTACGCATCGTGCGATCGATTCCTCTGGCCGCGTTCGCCGTGAGCGCGGCCCATGCGTCGGCGCTGTCTGCCCGCTTCTCGGCGCGCGGCCCCGTTTTGCTTAACCGACTCCTCTGGTGGCGCGCGCGTGCGCCGAGCGGTGAGCCCGATCCGCCGGTCGCGCGCATCGACGGCTGAGGCGCGGGACGCCCCGGTGGGAAGACGAAGGGGCCGCGCCCCTCCTGGCCGACCTCTCCTCCACCGCTTTCCTGGCGAAGTACGCGGCCGCCAGGGCGGAAGTTTTCAAGACCATGG
>JBEBGN010000293.1:0-2237 GCA_040081395.1 Longimicrobiales bacterium | reverse complement strand
GTAGACGAGCTCTGCGGTCGCGCTGGCCGCGGGGTCGCGCAGAGACACACCGCCAATCGGCTGATCACCCGGAGGGTGATGATCGATGACGACCGTGGCGAGCTCGCTGATCGCCTCCTGCACGCGCCCGATCCGGGGCAGCTCGCCCGTGTCCAGCACCACGGCCAGGTCGGCTTGGTCGCACAGGTCGCGTGCGCGGCTCGATCCCGCCGGGACGATCCACTCCTCCTTCTCCACCAGGAAACGGAGCGGGTCGGGGAAGGCCGTGGGGTTGATGATCCATGCCTCGGTGCCGTTGGCGCGCAGCCAGGATGCGAGCGCGGCCTCGGAGCCTGCGCCGTCGCCGTCCGCATTCAGGTGTGTGGTCAACACGGCGCGGCGCGACGCCTGCAGCGCGTTCTTGGCCTGCTTGACCGAGGCAGCCCGGTGGGCGGGCGTCCGGTAGACCAAGCCGTCTCCTGACCCTAGAGGTGATCGTCACACGAGGGCCCGCCGAATGGCGGGGTCGAGAAAGGTAGCAGGTCGCTGCCGCCGCGGCGCCCCGGGGGGGTCGCGGTCGGGTAGCGGCCGAGCTCAGCCGGCTCCGCCTCCCGGAAGCTTCTTGCGGACCTTGGCCCAGGTCGAGGCCAGGTGGACGAGCTGCGAGGCGGGGGTACCCCCCGTCCTACCCTGGGCCAGAGCCGCCAGGAACGCATCGGCACGGTTGGCGTGGGGGGGGAGCTCGACGAAAGCGTTGCCGATCTCGCGCACGGTGTGTGCGTCCGACCCGGCCCCGCAGAGCCTCCCCGTACGCGCCGCGAGGTCTTGGGCCCGGCGGTTCAGCACCGCCGCGTGCAGCCGCGCGTTGAACACCTCGACCACATCGCAGAGGGGCGCCAGCTGTTCGGCGAGTCGCCCACCACCCCCCTTCCCCGGCGCGTATGGGTGCGGCAGATACGCCACGCCGCCCTGTGCCTTGATGCGTTCGATGGTCTCGCGGGCGGGCGTGCCCTTCGGGATCTCCTCCGAGAGATAGAGGCCGATGACATCGATTCCCTCCGCGGTCTTCACCTCTTCCCCGGGAATCACGTGTTGCGGATATCGCGCGGACATGTCGAGCGCCACGCCCATGCGGTCGTGGTCCGTGATCGCGATGCGCGCGTATCCGAGCGACAATGCTCTCGCGAGCACGGCCTCAGGATCTGTGAGGCAATCGCGCGACCCGCGCGTGTGCAGATGGAGGTCGAGCTTCACGGTGGCGCGACCGGTGGCGTGCTCGCGCACGCTCGAGAGCACGCGCGCCGCGGCGCGTTCCAGCTCGGCGGTGGTGCCGGCATTGTCGATGACCCACGTGGCGGCGGCGCGCTTCCGCGCGGGATCCATTTGGGCAGCCATGACGAGCCGCGCTTCCGCGGCGTCCAACCCTCGCAGGCGCACGAGCCTCTCGAGTCGCACCGTCTCGGGGGCGTCGACCAGGACGGTGACGTCGTAGTCGGACTCGAGTCCCTTCTCGAAGAGGAGCGGGATCTCCGACACGATCAGCGCCTCGCCCGCGCGGCGGCGCTCGTCGACCCACCGGGCTCGGCGCTCGGCGACCAAAGGGTGCAGGATCCGCTCCAGGCGATCGCGCGCCGCGGGGTCCGAGAAGACGAGGCCACGCATGCGCGCTCGGTCGAGGGTTCCATCTGGGGCGATCACACCGTCGCCAAAGGCCGCGCGCACGGCCGCGAGTCCAGGCGTTCCGGGAAGGACCGCCTCCCGCGCGAGGTCGTCCGCGCTCACCATGGGTATGCCCTGCGCCTTCCAGAGCGCCGCCACGGTGGATTTGCCCGACCCGACGTTGCCGGTGAGACCGACCGAGATCAAAGACGCTGTGCCCTCAGCGCTTGCGCGACGTCGCGACGCGAAAGTCGTCGGGCGTCCCCCGGGTTCGGTCCGGCCCGAAGGACAACACCCACACCGAATCCTTCGTGGCGTCGAGTTGATAGGTGGAGCCCCAAGGGTCCGTCACCGCTTCGGGACCGGCGTAGCGCATTCTCAGCCACTCGAGCCAGCGGGCACCTTGGGGGAGCGCTCCCGTGAGGCGTTCCTGGTCCACCGCGTTGCGCGCGACCTGGGCCATCTCCTCCTCCGTGCTCCAGCGGGCGAGCGGCACCGCAATGGGCGCGGCAGCGCGGAGCACCATGGCCCGCGTCTCGGGAAAGTAGACCCAGGTCAGGACCGCGAGGAGGGCGAGCAGGAACAGCCTAGTCATGCGG
>JBEBGN010000137.1:0-8759 GCA_040081395.1 Longimicrobiales bacterium | reverse complement strand
GTCACGTCCGCCAGGTCGACCAGCTCAGCCACCAATGGCGAGTCCAGACAGCTCCCCACCCGCAGCGTGAACTTGGGGTGGTTACGGATAGCAGCCAGGTTCGACACGGCGCCGGTCGACAGGTCGTCGAGCACGAGCACCTCGTCGCCCCGTGCGATGAGCGCTTCCGCGAGGTGCGAACCGATGAACCCCGCACCGCCGGTGATCAGGATCTTCAATGGGCCCCTTCCAGTCTGTCGAGTAGTGAGGTCGCGCCACGGGCCTCCGCGGCCCTGCGCACCACCTCGAGGTACTGCGGAACGACTGCGGTCTCACTCCAATGTTGCTGAAACGCCCTCCGGCCGGCCTCGCCGAGCCGGCTTCGTCGAGCATCATCGCCCAGAAACGCATTCATCGCCATGCGCAACTCGTCCTCCGTCTCGAAGAGGTCGCCGGCCCCAGCCCGCTCGACGATCTCCGGGAAGGGCCCGAGGCGGCGTGCGATCACGGGGGTCCCCTGTCGGAACGACTCGATCAGGATGATACCGAACGTCTCGTAGCACACGGAAGGCACGATCAGGGCGCGCGCATGGCGGTAGTAGCGCCCGAGGTCGTCGGGTTTGACGCGGCCGAGGAAGTGCACGTTGTCGATGCCGCGCGCGAGCTCGCGCAGCGTCCCGGCGTACTCGCCGTCCCCGGCAATGAGCAGGTCCGCGCGTTTCTCGTTCCGGAACAGGGGGATGACGTCGTCGAGCCCCTTGATGCGCTCCAGGCGACCGACGAACAGGAAGTACGGGCGCGGGTGTGGCGATGCATCGTCGGATACCGCGCTGCCCCCCTCGCTCACGGACAGGTCAGGCAAGAAGTAGGGCACGACCTCCATCTCGCGCGGGAACCCGAACTCGGCGTGCTTCTTCCGACTGAACTCGCTCATCGCGATGAAGGCGTCGACGTGGTGCAACTCGCGCTCCAGCATGCCTGTGGAGCGCCAGAGCTGCGGAGGACGGCGGTAGCTGAGGACGCACTTCAGGCACTCGCGCTTGTCACACCGCTCCACTCCGTGGCGCCAGAGCACGTGTGTGGGACAGACGAGCCAGTGCTCGTGCGCCATGTAGAGCTTCACCGCGTCGCCGATGCGGAGCACGCCCGGGCCGCCGACCAGCGAAATGTTGTGGAAGTTGATGACGTCGAAGTGCCCTTCTTCCACGATGGCACGGATGCGCGCGCCGTTCACGACTGGGCGACCCAACTGGTGCGTGAGCAGGTTCGACCACTTGCCCAGACGATTGTGCAGTCGGTGGATCGTCATGTTGGGGGGCGTAGGGCCCGCTTCAGGTGGCCCCCCGTGACTGAGCATGTTATACGCATTCGTGTCGTGGATCACTGTGACCTCGTGACCCCGGCGCGCGAGCGCCTCGGACAGCCGCTGGATGCCCATACCATCGCCGCCGAAATTGTGCGGCGGGTAGAACGTCGTGACCATGCAGAAGCGGAGGCTCATCTGGTCGCCTCCACTCCCTCGGGCCCCGTTAGATGTGGTCGAGGAAATCCCGCGAGGCGGTGAGGTTGACCTTGGTCCGCACCCAGAACACTGCCAAGGCCAGCGCGAAGTTGCGGCAGAACGCGACGAACCAGCCCGCGATGAAGCCCACGAAGAAGGCCCATAGGCCCCCGACCACCACACCCCGCGGGGAGACGTCGTATCCGCTGAAGTACACCGCCAACAGGTACAGGGGACTCTCGAGGGACCGGCCTAGGACCACGTCGATCAAGGTCGGTCCCGCCACCAACAGGGCCGCGGCCGCGCCGATCGCGGTACCGAAGTGGCGCTTGTGCAGGGGCGCGAACGCGAGCGCGCTCTCGTGGGGCAGCGCCGTCGCTTCCTGCTCGAACGATTGCGTCATAGCCGGCCCTCCCGGGCTCCGGACCTGTTTGCTCGACTCTAAGCTTCATGGACTGCCGACCGCAACGCTGCCGCCCGCTTTCCGGCCACTGCGCAGCCGGTGCGCCGCGTGGCCCAACGCGAAGGCCAGACCGCTGACTACATAATAGAGCATGTGCAACGGGACGACGCCGAGGCCGAACCCGACGCCGCGTCCGCGCGCGAGGTACCGGTAGAGGCGGAGGTTCATAGCGACGACGGTGAGAAGCGCGAGAGCGGCGACGACCAGCGCAGGCACGCCGAAGAACGGAGCGGCGGCCAGCGACACGAGGCCGAGGCCCACGAGCGCCACCGCGATCTTCTCCCTCGGGCTCACGTTCAGTGCCGCACCCGCGCCCCCCTCCTCGAGGAGAAGCAGCATCCAGGGAATGCCTCGGTGCATGAGGTCCGTCTTCAGCACCTGCCCCAGCGTCCACCGCTTCAGGTGCGCCCCCTGCACCGTGGGGTCGAGCAGGATCGTGTGGCCCGCCCGCCGAATGCGGCGGCCGAGCTCGATGTCCTCGATCTGGGGGCGGGCGTAGCGCACCTCGTCGAAGCCGCCGACAGCTCGGTAGACCGACGAGCGCACCGCGCCGAGCCCCGCCCAGAAGGTCTCGGCAGGGCCAGCGCCCCGGTGGTGGTGATAGTGGTGCAGAAGATTCCGGTAGCGGGACACGAGCCCGGGAGCGGGTGGCTGGTCGTCGTAAGAGCCGAACAGCGCTCCGAGAGAGGGGTCGGCGGTGAAGTGATCCGCGATCTTCGCCAGCGCGTCGGGCGCAACGCGCACGTCCGCGTCCACCAGGACGATCACCTCGCCCTTCGCCGACTCCACCCCACGGTTCCTCGCGTACGCCGGCCCGCGTGGGCTCCCAACGAGCGAGACGATGCGATCCGCATGCTGGCGTGCAACCGTCGCCGACCCATCCGTGCTCGCGTCGTCGACGACCAATAGCTCCCATCCACCTCGGTCGAGGGTCGAGCGCCGCAGCGCTGGTAACGTATCCGCGAGCACGCGTTCGCCGTTGTGCACCGGCACGATGACCGACAAGAAGGGGCGGCTCATGCGCCCCTCGGTGTCGTCGTACGCGAGAGGAAGCGCCTCATGCTCCGCGCGGCGCTGCGGAAGAGCACGTAGCGTCCAAACGCGGGGGTGCCCCAACGCTCCATGACCCCGGGCTTCGCCAGGTAGTACGCATCCAGCCTGGGGAGAGCGAAGCGCGATCTCTCGCGACCCGTGAGCGGCCGAAGCTCGGTGGTGACCGCGCTGCCATACCCGGTGCGCTCCGCGGCTTCAGCGACGCGCGCATTGTAGTCGCCATACGGATAGGCGAACGACTCCGGTACCCGTCCGATCTCGCCGGTGATCACTTCGCGTGCGCGCCCAACCTCTTCGGCGAGCGCACCGTCTGCGAGGGCCGTCAGACGCGGATGCGTGAGGCTGTGCGAGCCGATCTCCAGGCCCTCGTCCGCCAGCACGCGAAGCGCGGGCCAACCGAGGAGCGGAAGCCGAGGAATGCGGTCGTCCGTCGGGTCCCAGGCGTTCTGCTTGCCCACCCATTCGGTGGCGACGTAGAGCGTCGCAGGCCAACCCCGCTCACGCAGGAGTGGCCACGCCACGGTGGCGAAGTTCTCGAAGCCGTCGTCGAAGGTGAGCGCGACGCCTCGGTCGCAGTCGGGGTCCAGCAGGCGCGCCAAGGGAAGCACGGGCACATCTCCCCGGCCGAGCAGGTCGAGGTGCTCGCGGAACCGATCCGGGTGCACCGACACGACCGACCCGGAAGTGTCGAGCGAGTGGTAGGTCAGGATCGCCTTCATGCCGCCGCTGCCTCGCGCAGCGCCCCGAGTGCGTCCTCCGCGCAGCGACGCCAGGAGAGTGCGCGCGCCCGTGAGAGAGCGGTGGCTCCCATGCGACGGCGGCCCACTTCGTCGTCGAGAAGCGTGCGCAGCGCGCCGGCGAGCCCCTCTTCGTCCCGCGGAGCGACGAAGAGACCGCCGCCCGCGAGTAGGTTTGGCAGCGGGCTCTCCGTGCTGGCGACCACCGGCGTCCCACACGCCGCAGCCTCCACCGCCGGCAGGCCGAACCCCTCGCAGTCCGAGGGCAATGCGAGCGCGACGGCCCCCGAGTGCAGGTGACGCAGGTCCTCGTCCGACACGTACCCCGGCCAGACCACTCTGTCCTGGAGGCCTGCCACGGCGATCTCGTGCTGTATACCCGCCACGCACGAGAGGAAGGCGTCGCCACTTAGTTTACCCGCAAGCACCAGGTACGGCGCGGCCCCGACTGCTCCGGCATCCGCGACGCGCGCGAACGCGCGCACGAGCACGTCCAAGTTCTTGTGCGGGCTGAAGCCACCGACGTACGTGAACCAGCGTGCGCCCTCTGGGAGGCCGATGCGGGCCGCTACGGCTCGGATCGCCTCTGGCGAGTCGCTCGGGCGATAGGCGGCGGAGGGAGCCTCCACGGCCACTCGGATGCGGGTCCGCGGAATGCCGATCACCCGCTCGAGGTCACCCGCTGCGAAGTCGGAGACAGTGAGAACGAGCGTCGACTGGAAGACGGCGAGCCGAACTTTGGCGGTCCAGAACAGGCGCGCGCGGGGGGATGGCAGAGTGCGCGATGCGAACCGCTCCGCGATCGCGTCGTGGATGCCTACGACGGACCTCTGGCCAGGCGGGAGCGGGAAGTACGTGTACACGGAGGGGGAGAAGAAAACCTCGGGCGCCTCCATCCACACGGCCCGCGTGAAGCGCAGCATATCCCCTGGAGACCGGCTGCCATCGGCGGCGGCGGCCTCGGTGGGCGCGCGCGACTGCGCCACCCGCACGGTCCGCACGTTGGAGGCCGTCAGTGTGAAGCGCGCTTCCGAGGCAGGATCCAGGAAAAACACGAACTCGTCGAGCGGCGCGACCTGCACCATCTCAGAAAGCAGCTCACGCGCATATCGACCATAACCACGGTCGTTCGCCCAACACCCACCATCGACCCCGATCCGCATTCAGGAAGCCCGTGCTGCCGGCGCCCCCGCCCCGTTCGGGGACGCGGGCACCTTCATCTCCTCGTGGTACTCATAGTCCGTGTTGACCACCCACACGTCATGGTTCTCGCCTTGCATGTTCCACACCGCCATCATCGCGGTCAGCATGGAGTGGTCTTGGTTGTTGTACTTGTGCATGCCATTCCTGCCGACGGGATGCAGGTTCGCGAGCGGATCGATGAACTCACGCACCTTGTCGAGGTGCCCGCGATACGCCTCGTCGTAGATCGGATACGCCTTGGGCATACGCACAACCGTGCCATCGCGCACGAGCTTGGGGTCGGCGAGTCCGAGTTGGCCGAGCTCCTTGGTCGCGAGCGCGATGAGGTCCTTGTCGTCGCTCGCCCAGAGGCCGTCCCCCTCGAAGCAGAAATATTCGAGGCCCAGACAGCTCTTGGTCGGGTCGCCGAGCATCGCCTGACTCCAGTTCCCGAAGTTCTGGATGCGCCCGACCTTCACTTGGGGCGCGTGGATGTAGATCCAGTTGTCCGGGAAGAGGTCGCGCTGATCGATGATGAGCGCCACGGTGAGGAAGTCGCGGTAGCGGAGACCCTCGGCGGCGTCGACGAACGGCGCGGGGGGCTGCGGGTCGAGCGCGCGCACCAGGTTGCGTACCGGCATGGTGCTGATGAAATGATCGCCGGCGATGCGCTTCTCGCCCTCGGGGGTGCGCACGCGCACCGCGACGATGCGGCCCTCGCGATGCTCCAGCGCCGTGACCTCGTGCTTCATGAGGACCTGGCCCCCCATCTCCCGGACCTTGGCCGTGCACATTTCCCACATCTGGCCCGGGCCGTAGCGCGGATACTGGAACTCGTTGATCAGCGTCTTGATGTTCGAGGGCCGCTTGGTGAGGGGCACCGCCGCCACGATCGCCTTCGCGAGCGATAGCCCCTGGATGCGCTGCGCGGCCCACTCGGCGCGGATCTCGGTGCAGGAAATGCCCCACACCTTCTCCGTGTAGGTCTTGAAGAAGGTCTGGTAGAGCTTCTTACCGAACCGGTTCGAGACCCACTGCTCGAAGTTCTCCTCGACCGGGCTCGGCCACATGTTGGCCTTCATGTAGCTCAGGACCATGAGCACCGCGTTGACGATGCCGAGTCCCTTCAGGGCGTTCATGGCCTTGAGCGGATAGTCGAAGAACTTTCCGTCGTAGTAGATGCGCGACAGGCGCGGCACGCTGATGAACTCGTTGCCGAGGATCTCGTGCCAGAGCCGCTCCACCGGTTCGATCTTGGTGAAGAAGCGGTGTCCGCCGATGTCGAAGCGGAACCCCTTGTAGTGGGCGGTCTGCGAGATGCCCCCGACGATGTCAGTCCCCTCGAGCACGGTGACCGCGTGGCCCTGCTTGGCCAGCAGATACGCAGCCGTGAGGCCACCCGGCCCGCCGCCGATGACGACCGTGTGGTCGCCGGGGCGCATGCGGGCGAGGGGGCGAGACACCGTCGCGCGCTCCGGCTGGCCGGAATCGGCCGCTGGGCTACCGACTGGCAACGCCGGGGTCGGGCGCACTTGAGGTGAGGAGGCGGTCACTGTGGTCATCCGGGGGGGCTCGTGGCTTCACGGGGCGACGACCGGTCGATCCCTCTTCGAAGCTATGCACAAGAGGCCCCAATCGGCCAAGGTTTGTGGAAAGACGGCCTGACTCGGGCGCTACGACGCGCTCGGGGGACCACCCAAGAGGTCCCGGAGGCTCTCCCCCGTGGCACGCACGGTCACACCGATCTTCTGGAGGTCCGACGACGAAGGTTGGACGCGTAGGCTCCGGGCACCGAGCACGTTCTCGGACGTCAACGGGAGCCGCACCCCGAGCCGCTCCGCGGACCGGAGGAGTACCAGCAGCGGAGCGGCCGGTAGGGGCACCAACCGACATGTCTTGCCCATCTGCCGGCCCATCTCCAGAAAGAGCTCCCGCAACTCGATCCCCTCGGGCTCCGCCACCACGTAGCGCCCGGTCATTCCCTTCTCGACGGCCAGCGCGATGGCCCGGCTCAGATCCTCCACGTGCACGGTCTGTATCTTCTGGCGCCCCCCATCGAAGACCGGGACGAAGCCGAATCGTTCCAACGAGTCGGCGATGCGCTTGAACAGTCCGCCGTCACCTAGGATGAGTCCCGGTCGGATGACCAGGTCTCGCGTCAGATCCATGCGCTGCTCGAGGGCCAGTTTGCTGCGCGCGTAGTATGACAGTGCGTCAGGATGCGCACCGGTCGACGAGATGAACACGAAGCGTGCGCCTTGCGCGCGTGCTTGTTCCAGGACGCGTGCCGTGCCCTCCTCGTCGACCCGCCGCGCCTCTTCCAGCGTCGTGTGCCGGCTCATATAGGCGCAGTGCACCACCACGTCGGCGCCGACGAAAGCAGCCGCATCCAGGTGGTCGGGAAGGCTGCCCCGATAGAGCGTGACGCCCGGTAGCGTATCCGCGTGCCGCGTGGGATCGCGGACCAGGCCTCTCACGGTCCAACCAGCTCGCAGGAGCGCGGCGCACAGGTGGCGGCCGAGGAGGCCGTTGGCGCCCGTGACGAGGCAGGAGCGTGGCGTCATTCGACCAGGCTACCGAACGGGCGACCGTCGGCAGACCCCCTGCGGACGGCAGCCAGAGTGTGCATTCGCGGGAAAGATGAACAAGGCTGCTCGCAAGTTCCAGCACGTTGAGGCACCTGGAGTTGGGCGACATTGGGCCTCAGTCCCACCCGGTGCGCTGCGATTCTCCTTGCCGCTTCCCTTCGGTACGGGCATGATCGGAGATTATCTCATCGCTGTACGTCCCTCGCTTCCCCAAGCCGGTAGACCCCCCCGTACATGCGCCCGCAGATGAGCGGCTCCGAGACCTCGCGCCACGCCGGGGTGACGACGACCGCCGGCCCTGCTCGGTCGCGCCTGCGCTCCTTCGCTCGAGGTTGCGCCGCCGCTCTCCTCTTCATCGGCATCACGTTCGCGTTCTTCTTCCTCGTGGAAGGCGCGGCCAGCTCCGCGCTCTTCGTCCGCACTCTGGTCCAAGAACAGGAAGGAGTGGTGATCACGGAGGAGCAGCACACGCAGTACGATGAGGAGTTGGGTTGGGTCAGTGCCCCCGGCATCTCCATTCCGGACATGTACGGTCCCGGAAAGGGGCTCACGACCAACCAGCGGGGCTTCCGCGGAGCCGGTGAGGTTCAGCCTACGGTGCCACCGGGCAAACGCCGAGTGATCTGCTCGGGCGACTCCTTCACCCTCGGTCACGGCGTCGGGGACCCGGACACGTGGTGTGCCCGACTCGCCGCACTCGATCCCTCGCTCGAGACCGTCAACATGGGACAGGGTGGCTACGGCATCGACCAGGCATTTCTCTGGTACGAGCGGGACGGGGCGGATCTGGAGCGATCCGTGCAGATCCTCGCGTTCATCGGCGACGACTTCTTCCGCGTCCAGAACGACCACTTCCTCGGCTACGGAAAGCCGTTCCTCCGCATGTCCGACGGAAAGCTCGAGGTCACGAACGTGCCCGCCCCGCGGAGGTCCCGCGTCACGCGTTGGTTGATTCAAAACGGTCGGTTCTTCCGCGAGCTCGCCACGGTCCGCCTGCTTTCTGGCGCCGTGAGCCGGCTGGGCAGCGGGCAAGGCGAGGGGGATGTTAGTCCCGAGGATCGTACCTGGGCCGTGACCGCAGCGATCTTCGACAGCCTCGCGGTCGAGAACGCGAGGCAGGGATCCTCACTGCTGCTCGTGTTCTTGCCCACTCCCTGGGACTACGACACCGAGCTCTACGCCGGTTGGCGCAGTCGCGTGCGCGCGTACGCCGACAGCACGCGAGCGCCCTACGCCGACTTGGTCGAGACACTGCG
>JBEBGN010000136.1:0-8777 GCA_040081395.1 Longimicrobiales bacterium | reverse complement strand
TCGAGCAGGTCGCGCATATCAGATGCCGGGAAGGAGCTGCGTACCGGTGGCGCGCCGAGAAACGAGGTGCCAAGCTAACTGCCCCCCAGAACCCGAAAAAGCCGCAGGTCGGCGCTACGAGACGCGCCAGTCTGGCAGGAGTCGGGTGGGTCAGGAGGGGTCCGGTGGCGTTCGGAGGCGCGAATTGGCGGGATTCCGGGTGGCAAGGATCCTGCACCCGGCACCGGGGATCAGGTGAACCAGGAGACTGCGACAACCATGGCCGAGCGCTTCACACTTCCAGTCCTGCCGCTACGGGATACCGTGGTCTACCCGGGCGTGGCCGTACCCATTTCGGCTGGCCGCCCCGGTACGGTGGAGGCCGTCCAGGAAGCCCTCGACGGAGATCGCCGGCTGTTCGCGGTGGCCCAGCGGGAGAACGTCGACGACCCGACCCCCGACTATCTGTACTCGGTCGGGACGATTGTCCGCATCATCCAGACCCATCGGGTGAGGGGCGGCGTTCAACTGCTCGTGCAGGGGGAAGGCCGCGCTCAGGCGCTGTCGTACACGACCGAGGGCCAGTCGATGTTGCACGCCGCCGTGCTGGAGCTGGACCGCCAGAAGCCCCGCAACCCTTCCGACCCAGCCTTCCAGGCGCTCGATCGTGAGCTGCGCGACCGCGCCGCCGAGCTCGGCACCCGTCGTGGAGTGCCGGCGGAAGCGCTCAATCAGCTCATTCAAGGAGTCGACGAGCCAGGGCCCTTCTCCGACCTGGTCGCGTTCTACCTGGAGCTCGGCACGCCCGAGAAGCAGAAGCTGTTGGAGCAGCTCGACGACGAGGCGCGCATGCGCGAGTGCCTACTCGCGGTCGAGCGTGAGCTTGCCAGGATCGATGCCCAGGAAGACATCCAGGCTAAGGTGCAGTCCGAGCTCGGCGAACGTCAGCGCGAGATGCTGCTGCGTGAGCAGCTCAAGGCGATCCAGAAGGAGCTGGGTGAGGAGGAGGAGCGCGACGACGTCGAGGAGATGCGCCAGCGCATCGAGGCGCTGAAGCTCTCCGAGGAACAGCGCACCGAAGTGGATCGCGAGCTGCGACGCCTCGAGCGCACCAGCCCGCAGTCCGCGGAATACCAGGTCATCCGCACCTTCCTCGAATGGGTGACCGAACTTCCTTGGCAGGAGCGCACGGAAGAGAAGATCGATTTGACGCTCGCCGAGAAGATCCTCGAAGAGGATCACCACGGCCTCGACGATGTGAAGGATCGCGTCCTCGAGTTCCTGGCTGTGCGGAAGCTCCAGGTCGACCGCGACAAGGAGGACGAGGCGGAGGAGGCCGCCGAGGCCAAGGACAAGACCGAGAAGTCCGACGCGGAAGCCGACGATGGCTTCTCGGGCCGCGGGCCCATCCTACTGTTCGTAGGCCCCCCGGGTGTGGGCAAGACGTCGATCGCACAGTCGATCGCTCGCTCGCTGGGTCGGAAGTATGTGCGCATCTCGCTGGGCGGTGCGCGCGACGAGGCTGACATCCGCGGCCACCGGCGGACGTACGTGGGCGCCATGCCGGGGCGCATCATCCAGGGCATGCGGCAGGCCAAGTCGAAGAACCCGGTCTTCCTGCTCGACGAGGTGGACAAGCTGGGCGTCTCCTTCCAGGGCGACCCGAGTTCCGCGCTACTCGAGGTGCTCGACCCGGCTCAGAACTCGACCTTCGTCGATCACTACCTCGGCATTCCGTTCGACCTGTCCGAGGTGCTCTTCATCGCGACCGCGAACTACCTCGATCGGATTCCGGGCCCGCTGCTCGACCGTATGGAGCGCGTCGACTTCGCAGGCTACACGGAGTCCGAGAAGCTGGAGATCGCCAAGCGCTACCTCTTGCCCAGGCAGCGTAAGGAGAACGGTCTCACCGAAGAAGAGCTGCACATGACCGACGAGGCGGTGCTGGGCATCGTGCAGCACTACACGCGCGAAGCCGGCGTGCGTCAGCTCGAGCGCGAGGTGGGCAAGTTCGCCCGCAAGGTCGCGCGCAAGATCGCGGGCGGTACGCTCGAGAAGCTTTTCGCGACCGAAGCGGACGTGCGTGATCTGCTCGGACGTCCGCGCGTGCATCCCGAACGCATGTCCGAAGTGGATACGGTCGGCGTGGCCACGGGCATGTACTACACGCCCATGGGCGGCGACATCATGTTCGTCGAGGCGAGCATCATGCCGGGCGAGGGGGGGCTCGTGCTCACGGGTCAGCTCGGCGACGTCATGAAGGAGTCGGGGCGCGCGGCGCTCTCGTACGCGAAGGCGAACTGGGAGCGGCTCGGCATCTCGCGGGAGTCCCTCGAGAAACGCGAAGTCCACATCCACGTGCCGGCGGGCGCCGTCCCCAAGGACGGGCCGTCGGCGGGAATTACCATGGCGACCGCGCTGGTGTCCGCGGTGTCGGGGCGGAAGGTACGCCACGACATAGCGATGACCGGTGAGCTGACGCTGACGGGACGCGTCCTGCCGATCGGCGGCGTGAAGGAGAAGGTGCTCGGGGCGGTACGCGCGGGCATCAACGAGATCATCCTGCCTCAGGACAACGAGGCCGATCTCGAGGACATTCCCGACGCTCTCCGTTCGCAGATGAAGTTCCATCTGGCCGAGACGCTCGACGACGTCATGGAGGTCGCGCTGATGGGTGTGAAGAAGACGCCGCAGCAGCTCGCGTCGAACGGTGAGCCCGGTAAGCGGCGTTTGCGGAAGAAGAAGGCCGAGGAGAACTAGGCGGAGCGCTACTCCACTTCGATCCGCCCGGGCGCGCCTTCGCGCACCGAGCCGATCACCGCGGAGACGGGCGCTCTGCCTTCGAGTTCGCGCAGCAGCGTCGCGACGCGGTCCGGCGGAATCGAGATCAACAGGCCCCCCGACGTCTGCGCGTCTCCCAGCAGGATACGCGTGGTCTCCGCTACCGAAGCCGCGAAGCCCACATGAGCGGACAGGTCGGCGAGGTTGCGCTTGGTGCCGCCCGAGACGTGCTCGTCCGCCAGCTCCCGCGCGCCGTGCAGGATCGGCACATCCCGGGCTCGTAGGTGCGCAGACACTCCTGACGCGAGCAGCATCCGGTGCAGGTGTCCGAGCAGCCCGAAGCCGGTGACGTCGGTGGCCGAGTTGGCGCGTGCCGCGAGCATGCCCTCCGAGGCGCCTCGGTTGAGCGTAGCCATCACCGCCACCGCGTGAGCCAACACGTCCCTCGACGCCTTGCCGGCCTTCGCGGCGGTGGTGACGACACCCGAGCCGATCGGCTTGGTGAGGACGAGCAGGTCGCCGGGCTTCGCCGCGGCATTCGTCATCACACGGTCCGGATGGACCTCGCCGACGGCGACCATGCCGAACTTCGGCTCCGCGTCGTCGATCGAGTGGCCGCCGAGCGTGGGCACTCCCGCCTCGTGAGCTGCCTCGCTCCCGCCGCGCAGGATCGATTCCAGGATGCCGTCACCGAGCAGTTTCCTCGGAAAGCCGACGAGGTTGAGAACGAAGAGCGGGCGGGCTCCCATCGCGTAGATATCGGAGATCGCGTTGGCCCCGGCGATGCGCCCGAAGTCGAAGGGATCGTCCACGATGGGAGCGAAGAAGTCCGTAGTGACCACCACGGCGCGATCGTCACTCAGTCGGTAGACGGCGGCGTCGTCGCCGGTGGAGTAGCCGACCAGCGCGTCGGGGTGGTCGTGCGGATAGACGCTTCGCAGAATCTGCGACAGTTCGGACATCCCGAGTTTGCAGGCGCAGCCGGCCCCATGGCTGAACTGCGTCAGGCGGATCGGCTCGGTCGACGGGGCCAAGGTGCCTCCGTGTTCGTGGGCTGTGTCGGCATCACGATGGAATGTGCGGCACTCCACCGGAAGGACCGAGGAAACCGGCGCCCAGCCGCGGGTACACATCGCCGGACGTTCGGGGCGCGCCCGGACGCCAGCCACCAAGAGCCGTTCCCGTGCCCGCTCCCGCTCCCGCCCTCTCCGTTCGCCGACTGCTCGCCGAAGAGCTCGCGCGTGCCGATGCCGAGATGAACCTCGGCCGGGCGGCCCTACTCGTGGCCAAAGAGGAGTATCCCCAGCTGCCGGTCGACCTCTACCTCGCGCGCCTCGACCAGGTCGCCGAGGAGGTGAAGGACCGGTTGGCCAACGAGACGGCACCCCTGGTCGTGCTGAACGAGCTGGTAGACACGCTCTTCCAGCGCCGCGGCCTCGCGGGAAATCGCGCGGCGTACTACGACCCGCGCAACTCGTTCTTGAACGATGTTCTGGACCGGAGCCTCGGGATTCCCCTCACGCTGGGGATCGTGCTACTCGAGACCGGGTGGCGCCTGGGACTTCCCTTGGAGGGGGTCAACTTCCCCGGTCACTTCCTGGTGCGGTTCCGCGGAGAGGAGCTGTGCCTCCTGCTCGACCCGTTCGACGGCGGCAAAGTGCGCTTCGAAGATCAGGGTCAGGAGCTGCTCGATCAGGTGTACGGCGGCGTGGTGCGCCTCCAGGACACATTTCTGCGGCAGGCGTCGAAACGCGAGATGGTGCTCCGCATGCTGACCAACCTCAAGGGGCTCTATTCCAAGGCCGGGGATGACGCGCGCGGGCTCGCCGCGGTCGAGCGCATTCTCATGATCACGCCGACCGCTCCGGCCGACAGCAGGGCTCGGGGCGTCTTGCTCGCGAGGCTCGGTCGTCACGAGGAAGCCGCCGCGCAGTTGGAAGCGTACCTGCGGGTTGCGCCCTCGGCGACCGATGCGCCTCGGGTGGAGGCCATGGTCCGTGAGCTCCGCGCGGGCCGTCACCCTGCGGACGACGGCATAGGACTTTGATGCTCCGTTCAGCACTGGAGCGCGCCGGCGCGGTCATGGCCGACTACCACGGCGTGGCGCTCCCCCGGCACTTCGGCGAGCCCGCGGCCGAGTACCGCGCCGCCACCGAGCGTCTCGCGGTGTTCGACCGCAGCCACCGCACCCGACTGGCCGTGAAGGGCAAGGCGCCGGGCCGGATGCTCTCGGGGGTCCTCACGGGCACCATGCCGCGACCCCCGCGCGAGGTCGGGCCGGGGGTGTTCGCCGGCACCTCGACCTACCACGCCGTTCTGACCCCCAAGGGGAAGATGGTCGCCGACCTATGGGCGACCCTTCTGGGTGCCGAAGAAACGGCGGGTTATCTGCTCGACGTTCCCGTGGCCGGCGCAGTCCCGCTGAGGGCGAGCTTCGCGAAGCTGCTACCGCCGCGCTTCGCCGCCGTGACCGACCTGTCCACGGAGACCGCGCAGATCACAATCGTCGGGCCAGAGGCCGCGGCCGCTCTTTCCCGCCTCGCGCTCGGGCTCCGGGTCGACGCCTCCGAGTTGGGCGCGCTCGCGGAGGGCGAGTGGCGCGCGGTCGGCGATCCGGCCGGGGCGGTTCGCGTCGAACGGACGGCGGAGGTGTGGCCCCAAGCGTTCACGGCGGTGGGACCTGCCGGCGCCGTGTCCGCGCTTTGGCAGGCACTCGTCGATGCCGGAGCCGCGCCCGCGGGGCACGCGGTGTGGACGACGCTGCGCGTAGAGGCGGGGCGCCCCGTCTTCGGTACCGACATGGACGAAGACACGATCCCGATCGAGGCGGGGATCGAGGGGCGCGCCATCGACCATACCAAGGGATGCTACACGGGACAGGAAGTGATCGTCCGCATCCGCGACCGCGGGCACGTGAACCGTAACCTGCGCAGGCTCGAGCTCGGCGAGGGTCCCACGCCCGCGAGCGGCACAGAGCTGCTCGCAGTGGATGGAAGCGGCAAGGTCGTCGGGCACGTCACGTCGGCGGTGGTGTCGCCGAAGCATGGAGGTGTGCTCGCGCTCGCGTACGTCGCCCGTGGGGTGGAGCGTGTGGCAGTCGCGGGGCGTGAGGTTAGCGTTCCCGCTTAGGCTGTAGAACCCGCGGGAGATGTCCCCGTGCGGTGCGCCACGATGCGTGCACCGTGCTCGCGCCCGTTCTCGATGAAGATCTTGTTCGCGTCGTGTCCCGCGGCGATGACCCCCGCGAGGTACACGCCGGCCACGTTCGTCTCCATGGTGCTCGGATCGTGCTTGGGGATCCCGGTCGCGGCATCGACGGTGACCCCGAGGTGTCGAAGATGCGTGGAGTCCGCCTGCCATCCCGTCATGGCGAGCACGAAGTCGTTCCCGATCTCGGTGAGCGCTGCGTCCGACTCGGCTCGGAGGAGAACCGACTCCGGTCGGATCTCGGCCACGCGCCGCCGCCAGTACATCGGGATCTCACCCTTCTCGATGCGGTTCTTGATGTCGGGCAGTACCCAGGGCTTCACCCCGCGATCGAGCGCGTCGCCGAAGTGCACCATCGACACGCGCGCCCCGTTCCGGAACAGCTCGAGTGCTGTCTCGACCGCCGAGTTCCCCGCACCGACCACGAGCACGCGCTGGCCATAGTAGGGGAACGGCTCACGGTAGTGATGGTGGACCTTGGCGAGCTGCTCGCCCGGCACGCCGAGCTGATTGGGTCGATCGAAGCCGCCGGTGGCTACGACGACCGCCGCAGCGTGGTAGGTCGCCTCGGCACCGCTCGCCTTCCGCGTTCGAACTGTGAATTCGCCCTCGTGGCCTGACACCTCCACGACCTCCTCGTATTGCCGCACATCGAGCTGCCAATGCTCGACGACCCTGCGGTAGTACGCCAAAGCCTCCCTGCGTGTAGGCTTGGCGTCCGGAATCGTGAAGGGGACGCCGCCGACTTCGAGCAGCAGCGCCGTGCTGAAAAACGTCATGTAGTACGGGTAGCCGACGATCGAACTGGCGACGCACCCCTTGTCGAAGAGCGCGCAGGAGAGGCCGGCGGGCTTGGCGGCCGCACCCACAGCGATGCCGCACGGGCCCGCGCCGACGACGAGGAGGTCGAAGCTATCCGCCATGCGGCGGCGTAACCCCTCGTCGTCGGCGTGTTCCGGGGTGTGAGTCCGTCTAGAACCGGTAGGTGTAGTTGAGCTTGACCGACGCGCCACGCGACAGCGTGTGCAGCCAGGGCTGCTCGAGCAGCCCGGCACCCTGATTCTGCCAGTTGTGCGTGTAGACGATGTACACGTCGTTGCCCGGGCGCACGATCCAGCGCATGCGCGCGAACAGACCCACCAGCTCGCTCACGTCGTCGTACTGGAGCATGTTCGTGAAGCTGATCCACGGGCTGGGATTCCACTGCCCGTCCAACTCGTACACGTAAGCCTCGAACGCTCCCTGCGGCAGGGTGACGTCGTTCTTCTCGAGGTTGACCCCGAGGCTCACGCCCGGCGTCGGTCGGTAGTTGACGCGACCGTTCATCTGCGTGCGGTCGCCATTCCAGAAGCCCCCCCACGACATGCCGCCGAAGAATCCGACCTTGCGGCGTCCTGCGCTGCGGAGGTTGAGTCGGTAGTCCCAGTACTCGTAGCGACCGACTGCGATCGGAACGCCGTCGCTCACCTCGAATTGACGGTCGAGGTACTCGTTCGTGCGCGATGCCTGGAGGTCGAATCCGTCGCCGCTCTCGAAGTTCACGCTGAGCAGGTCGAGTTGAAGTGCCTGCTCGTCGAGCCGGCCGCTGTCGAGCTGCCAGAGGTTCACCAACTGTGCGCTGAAATTGAAGTTGCGGATCCAGCTGATGCCCTCGGGCCGCGGCGCCCAACCGAGCCGCTGTTGCGTGCGACGGAATCCGTTGCGGGTGACGAAGCCGAGCGAAGGGTCGTAGTCGTTACCGAACTCCCTGTACGAGGCCTGCGCCGACCATGGGTTGTTCGGGAACATGATCTGGAAGCCACGCGCCGACAGATCGCCGAAGCCTCCCGTGAAGCTGCGGTTCGCCGTCGGGTCGAGTTCGGAGTTCCAGACGACGAACGCCTGGAAGTCCAGGTTGTTGTCGCCGAGGAAGCTGCGTGAGCTCAGGGAGAGGTCGAGTCCGGCGGTGTGCCCATCGGTGAAGCCGGTCGAGGTCGGCGCCCGTGAGCGGCGTGTATACAGCGCGCCGAAGGACGACTGCTCGAAGAAGCGCCGCCGCACGCGCGCGACCGTGAAGTCCTCGCCTTGAACCGTCGCTTCGGCACCTGCCCCGATGTCGAAGTAGGTGTGGTCGCCCGTTCCGATCTGGTAGAAGCCCAGTTCGTACGCGCCGACCTGTCCCGTTACGCGCGTGCCGTACAGGATCGGGATCTGCTGACCCGAGCCGGCGTCGAGACCGATGTTGCGGGAGTAGAACGGCGACGCATCGCCGCCGGCATTGAACGAGAAGATATTCGAGCCTTCGAGGAAGAAGCCGCGCCGCTCGGGAAAGCGGAGCGGGAAGCGCGTCAGGTTCACCTGCCGCTGGTCGCTCTCGACTTCGGCGAAGTCGGTGTTGATGCTGAGCGAGGCGCGCAAGCTCGATGTCAGGCTGTAGTTCACGTCGAGGCTGAGATCACGCGGGAACGTGGTCGCGTCGTAGCCGGTGGCGCATGCGGAGAGCGTGCCGCACGGCACGTTGCGCCAGCTGGCCACGGTAGATGGAATCGCCTCGAGGCCGATCCCCTGGGACATGCCCGAGAGACCCGTGAGGTTACCGGCGAACACCGGGTTGAAGAGACCCTGATTGCGACGGAAGCCGCGCCACAGGATCTCCTCGTTCTGCCTGCGGATCGTGCGCTGAAAGTTGATTCCCCACTCGTCGAGTCCGGGGTCGAAGTTCAGTGTGCGGAACGGGATGCGGATCTCGGCGGACCAGCCGTCGGCCCGGCGCGCGGTGCGCGCCTCCCAGATGCCGTCCCAAGCTTTGTTGGCCCCCCCTCCGCCGAACC
>JBEBGN010000021.1:0-30976 GCA_040081395.1 Longimicrobiales bacterium | reverse complement strand
CTCTTAATCAGTAGGTTCGGGGTTCGAGTCCCTGGCGGGGCATGGGCCGGAAGTCCAGGAAGCACCTGGGCTTCCGGCCTTTTCGCTAAGTCGCGCATTGTCCGCGACTGCATCATGCCAGATGGGGCACTGGGCGGTGCTCGGTAGCGGTCGGTCGGGGCCTGAGCCTCCGGGCCCGCGCTTCGGGAGTCGATCTCGGCGGGGACGGACGGGTCGACCTCTAGGTCGGGGATGGGGCCGGCCGCTGCGGATTGACGGTGGACGACCGATCGAGGATGCCCGTGATGGTTCGACGCCCGCCCCGCGTTGTTCTCATGGCCAGTCGAGCCCGAGCGCCGCGGCTACGGTGCTCAGCTTCTGCACGAGCCGGGACGGGTTGCCCGGAAGCGGCTCGAAGTCGTGCCTTCGATAGAAGCCAGCGGCTCCCTCGTCGATTGCGTCGACCACGACGACCTTGCCGCCGGCGACGCGAGCGGCTGCGACGATGTGCTCGAGCGCGAACACGAGCAACTCGGAGCCGAGCCCTTGTCCTTGTGCGCGCCGATCGATCGCCAGCTTGGCCAGCAGGATCGCGGGGATCTGCCTGGGCGCGCCGCGCCCGAGCTTCTTGGGCATGGCGTCGCGCTCGATCAAATGAGGAGCCACCGCGAAGTAGCCGACTACCGATCCGCCTTCACCCTCGACCATGACGTGCGTGCGGGTGCCTTGCCGGGTGGCGGCCCGAGCGTGCCCCTTCAGCCACTCGTCGAGCGAAGCGTTCCCGCAGGTGAACCCGCTGACGTCGTGGCCGTCCCCTAGGGGACGAACCGTGTACGTCACCCGATGCGAGCGCGCGCCCTCGCGCGCTTCGCAGCCCTGGCCAGTCGGGGCGCGGAGCTTGGGCGATCGATCGCGGCCACGAGTCGATCGAAGTAGTCCGCGGGAACCGTGGTGGTGGTCGACTCCGCGATCACCATCTCCGCCTTCTCGACCGACGCGGCGACCATGAAGGACGACACCGACTGGCCCGCCAGCTGGGCGGCCCGCCGGATACGTCGTTGCTGTTCGGTGGATACCCGGGCCTCGACCCGGCCGGACTTGGTCGCCATCCCGCCCTCCTGGTGGATACCGTACAAATGTACGGGCCCAGCGAATGAAGAGGAAGCGGCGATCCGGCCGACCCTATAGCCCCGCCGGCTACCTCGCCTCTTCCGCCCTGAGCCACATTCCGGTCTGCGGTTCCTGCCCCACGCCGGGGCGGCTCCAATCGCAGACCCCCGCGGGGAAGACGCGGCCCAGGCGCGTCCACTGCGCCGCGGTGAAGGCCACTGCATAGTCCGCGCGATCGAGCGGCTTCAGCTGGCACTTCACGATGTCGTCCACGACGGGCGCACCCGCGACGAGCGCGGGCGCCGAGTAGGTCGGGAAAAGCTGGTTGCACTCACCCGGGCCATCGTACGTCTGCTCCTCCACGATCTTCCGACCCTCTTGGGTCCAGCACGCGTCCACGAGCGTATCGGGGCGGTGCCGCACGATGCGCTCCGGAAGAGGCGCACCCGAGGCGTCGCCGATGACGGCGGTGAGCCACGCGTCGAGCAGTGCCAGGGACTCGGCCATCGGCCCGTTCGCCGCCTCCATCCCGAACGCGCCCCCTCGCGGCGTCACCTGGAACACGTGGTTGTCGGCGTTTCCGTTTTCGCGGATCAGCCGCTCCCGGAGGGAGAAGCTGTGGAACTTCATGTGGTTGTCGCCGTTCGGCAGATGATCCGTGTAGTTCCGGTAGTCCAGGATGGCCACCGAGGCGAGCCCGCGCCCGCTGATGATCCGGCCGGTGCGGTACGCGAGCGAGATCGCATCAGGATCCCCCACGTGGCGCTCAGGCTGCGGTCGGAAGTCGATGTCGAGCCCGCCGATCCCCTCGTTCAGGTCGAGGAACTGGTCCACATCGATCGTCCCGTCGTTCAGGGCGCCGAGGCCGTACTGCACGCCCACGTTGTCGAGCGGGCGTCGCGCGAACCCGTTCGCGGGGTCGCGGCCGTACACGTTCACGGTGTGGTCGTAGATGGTGGCGCGGGCTCCGGTGCGGTTCGTCACCGGATCGTAGCGCGCCTCGGCCGGGAGCAAGTCCGGGAAGTCGGCCGTAGGATCCGAACGGCGAGCCATGCCGCTCATGTTCGGAATGTTCGCTCGGTTGCTGAATCCGGCGATCGCGACTTGCTGCTCCTCAGTGAACCGCCCCGGAGCGACCTCGCCGAAGTAGCGCTCGAGCAGGCGCGCGTCCACCGACTTGAACACCGTGCCCGAGGTCATGTCGGGGAAGGAGAGCCCGACCACGAGGCCGTCCAGGAGGCCCGGGTAGTTGTCGGCGATCCCCATCTGTTGGTGCGCGCCCCCGGACGCTCCCCACCCCAGCGTGAAGAGCGGACGTCCGTAGGCCTCGATGAAGCGCTCCTTCACCGCCGTCGTCACCTCGGCGCTCAGGAGCTCGGAGCAGTTGTTCGCGAACACGTTCAGCGTGGACGAGGCCACCGCGTAGCCCAGCGAGAGCTGCGCCACGGGGAGGACCCCTGCCGTTCCCGTTCCCTGGTTGTACCACCCCGGCCGGCATCCCCCGCCGTAGGTATAGATGAGTCGGCCGTTCCAGCCGGGGCTCGGGTTCCACGGGGTCGGCTCGGGCGTACGCGGATCGTGCAGGATCGCCGTCTCGTAGATGGCCCTGTTCGCGGTCCCCGTCTCGATCCGGACCACGAACGGCACGACCGTGCCATTCACGGTCGCGGTCGCCGCGTCGGAGGGGATCTGCCTGCGATCCGCGAGAGGAGCCCACGACCCTGCGCTCGTCCGGTAGACGTAGTCCACCCGCCGTTCGACGGAGCAGTGCGCGTCGAGCGCCGGACCGAGCGTTCCGCCGGCCTCGAGTTGAAATTGATGCGTGGTGCAGACGAACGGCTGCTCGTGCGGCCCGGCGAAGATCGGACCCCAGGCGGGGTGATTCGTGATCGTGAGCTGCGTCGCATCGGACGCGCCAGCCCCAGAGCGGACGACCAATCGGTTGTCGCCGAGCTCGAGCCCGGTGACGACGCCGAGGAGCTCTCCCGGCGGTCCGCTCCGGAACGACGTCGTGATGTCGGTCCCGTTCCGTTCGACCCGGAGGCTACGCGCGTCCGCCGTCGCTGCGTGGGCGATGCGGACGAGCGCGTCCCCTCCCGTCACCATGTCGTTCCGGGAGGAGAGGACCTCGATCGAGACCCGGGAGCTTCCGGACTGGACGTGCTCGATCGCGGGCACGAAGTCGTAGCGTTGGGCCGTGCGGGCGGAGGCACCCTGCGCCTCGGCAGCGAAGGGAACGGCGAGGGCGCCGAGGATCGCGGCGGCCGCGAGCGCGACCTTCGTAGATACGGGCAGGTTGGTCATCGCCCAGACATACGGGGGTGCGCCCGAAGGGTCAAGCACGCCCGAACCGCGCGCTCCTTCCCACGACGATGAGCACGATGCTCGTCATGATGAGCCCGGCGCCGATCGCTGTTCGCGGCGGCAGCAGCTCGTTCCGAAAGAGCCAGCCGAGCAGCACGGCGACGACCGGCGTCACGATGGAGACGGTCATTGCGGTCGTCGATTCCACCTGCGATAGCAGCCAGTAGTAGAGCCAGAACGCGACGATCGTCCCGGGTATCGCGAGATAGAGCACGGACCCGAAGGCGGTCCAGGTCCAATGGAAGGCCCACGGATTGCCTTCGACCGCGACTCCGTACAGGACGAGTGCGGGCAAGCCACACACCATCTGACCGAAGGTGAGCATCGCCGGGTGCATGGCGGTGCCTTTGGCCTTCACCAGAATCGACGCGAGCGAAGCGGTGAAGGCGGACGCGAAGACGGCGAGACATCCCCAGAACGCCATGGCACTCTGCACTCGGAGCTGATCGCTGAACACGACCACCACGCCGACGACACCGAGACCGACGGCGATGATCTTGTTGGCCGTGATGCGTTCGTGGGGTAGGAGAAGCCAGGCGAGGATCAACCCGAACACGCTGATGTTCGCCTGCATGACCGCCGCGAGTCCCGACGTGATGTGTTGTTCGGCCCAGAAGACGAGGCTGTAGTTGAATGAGAATTGCAGCAGTCCCGTCACCGCCAACAGACGCCACTCGGCTGCTGACTTGGGAAACGGAATCCTCTGGATGAGCACCACGGCGAACAGGATCGCGCTGGCAATCGCGAAGCGAATCCACGCGTAGCTGATCGGCGGGAGGTCGTCGAGTCCGATCTTGATGACGAGCCAGGTCGAGCCCCAGATGAGGCATAGGGCCACCCAGACGACTGCTTTGAGCGACGGCAAGGCTCAGTCTCGATCTCCCCTCAGCGCCCCTCGACCCTCGCCCGCAGCTCCTCGAAGAAGTTCTGCACGAGCACCAGTCTGGGCGGCTCGGTGTTCGCGAAGGGGTCCACGTTCCGGATCATGAGGAAGCGCTGGTCGTCGGAGGTGAGCGCGACTAGCCCGGTCGCGAGGTTCCGGGAGGGCGGCGGGCGCACCCCAGTGGGAAGGGGGAAGAGGACGCGAGGTTGACCGACGACGAACGGCGGGCCGGGGCTGACCGTCGCGGCGTTCATGTTTCCGCCCCCTTGGTAGAACAGCGTCCTCCCGTCCCGGGCCCAGAGAGGTGAGCCCGCGCTTCCGGACGAGACCTGCCACTTTCCGCGAGCCACGTCCGGGAATGGCCGAATGAAGACTTCATAGGCGCCGGTCTCGTTCGATAAGTAGGCCAGCCACCGCCCGTCTGGCGAAACTGCAGCAGCGCGCTCATCGGCCGAACCGTCCAGGAGCGTATCGGCGACGCCACCTCGGAACGGTTGGGCCGCCACGATATCAAGCTCGCGATCCCCGCGTCCCGGCACGGTGAGCACGACCCACGCGCCGCCCGCTACTTCGTGACCCTGCGCCACCGCGCCCGTCGTCCAAAGGGGTGCAGGCTCATCACCGGCGCCGTCGGCGGACTGCCGCCAGAGCGCGAGCTGACCGGTCCGTGGTTCGCCTCCCGGCTCGGTCGGCCGGTCCGAGAGAAAAGTCACAGAGCGGCCGTCCGGTGTCCACGCGGGCAACACATCCTCGCCATCGTACAGGGTCAGTCGCGAAAGCGCGCCCGCGGGGAGACCCTTGATCCACACATCCGTGCCGAGATCCGTGAGGAGGTGTAGGGCAACGCGTGAGCCGTCCGGCGACAGCGCAATGGTTGAAAGCAATGCGCTCGTGTTGAACTGCCATGTCGGATCCACTGGTTCGACCGCGCCGCTGCGGTCGACCCAGATCAACTCCGCGTTGCTCACGGGTCCCGTGCGGTAGATCTGGGGTCCCAGCACGTAGAGGAGTGTTCCGTCGTTTGCGAGGGCGAGCCCCGGAGCCTGGACGCCGTCAAGCAAGGAGACTGGGGATCCCACCGTTGCGAGCGCTTCGTTGTCCCACCCTACGGCCATGAGGCTGCCCGATGCCGTGATGTAGACGAGGTGCCCGGTTGGCGCATAGACCGCGGCCGCGGCATCGGGAAGAACGAGTCGCAGCGAGTCGTTGCGGGCATCGTATGCGAAGCCGCGAGGAGACGCGCACGACGACGCGCCCGAGGTGCCGCACGTGATGAGGAGCGCGCCACGCGAGTCCGGCAAAGCCTTCGGGAGCCAGGGAAGCTGACCGTCGAATCCATTCGCCGGTGCGATGATGCGTGACTCGCCCCCGCCCGGGGGGAGGATCCGGACATCCGGCCACGCGTGAAAGACGATCGACCCGTCGTCGAGCCAAGCTCCGCCTGGGTACGAGATGTCGATCGAATCGACGAGCTGCAGGGACGTTCCGCCTGAAACCGGGACCATCCTCATTTCCTGGCGTACGAAGAATCCAATCGACGCACCGTCAGGCGAGAAGAACGGACCCGAGCCTCCCTCGGTTCCGGCGATCGGCTGGGCCTCCAGATCGTCGCGGCGCTTGAGATAGAGTTGCCCCCCGCCGGCGGGTGGGTCGCGGAAGACGATGGAGCTGCCGTCGGGAGAGATCGCGACGGTGGTCGCGAAGGTCTGGGCGTCCCTCGGATCCCCAAGGGGCAACTCAGTAGCGAAGCGGGTGACCGGCGTGCTCGGCGTCGGGCGGAGCCAGCCCCACGCGGCGACTAGGACGGCGCCGGCGAGCGCGGCGCCGAGGACGACCGTGAGGCGGCGCGAGCCGCCGCGAGCTGCCGCTGCCGCCCGCGTGCGCCCCGAGAAGGCGGCATCTCCCAGCGCGGCGGCGAAGTCCGCGGCGCTGGCGAAGCGGTCGGCGGGCACCTTCTCGAGCGCCATCGCCACGGCGGCGTCGACGTGCGCCGGCACCGAGCGGCGATGCGCGCTGACGACGTCGGCGTCGTGCATCACGATCTTGCCGAGGACAGCCTGCGGGGTGCTCCCCGTGTGGGGCGGCTCTCCGACGAGCATCTCGTAGAGCACGCAACCGAGGGCGTAGATGTCACTCGCTGGCCCGATGGCCGTGTCCCCCGTCGCCTGCTCCGGGCTCATGTAGTGCGGCGTGCCGAGGGACAGTCCCGTCTCGGTGAGGCGCCCTCCGCCGGCGGTGCCGAGCGCGAGCGCGATGCCGAAGTCGGCGATCACGGGCTGGCCGTCGTGGAGAAGGATGTTGGCTGGCTTGATGTCCCGGTGGATCACGCCCCTGCGGTGGGCGTAGTCGAGCGCCCCCGCCACGGCCGTCGCGAGGGCGACGGCCTCCCGCACGGGGAGCTGCCGCTCACGGTCGAGACGCTGGCGAAGGCTCTCCCCCTCGACGTGGGGCATCACATAGAAGAGGAAGCCATCCGCGGTCCCGGAGTCGAAGAGCGGCAGGATGTGCGGATGTTGCAGGCTCGCGGTCGTCCTGATCTCGCTCAGGAACCGCTCGGCGCCCACCACGGCCGCGAGCTCGGGCTTGAGCACCTTCAGCGCGACCCTGCGCTCGTGTTTCAGGTCCTCCGCGAGGTAGACCGTCGCCATGCCGCCTTCGCCGAGCTGCCGCTCGATCCGGTAGCGACCCTCGAGGGCCGCATTGAGGCGGGAGACGGCGTCGGACATCGAGGTGCCTCGGGAGAGTCGTCAGGCGAAGGCGGAGTATCTCCGTGCGCGGCGGGCGTTGGCAAGCGAGCCGCGGGCTACGTGGCTCGCCCGCTTGCTCACCCCCCCCTCGCTCGTTTCTCTTCCCTCGATGAACATCCTGGTCGCCTACGACGCCTCGCGCGCTGCGGACGCCGGCATCGTCGACCTCGCCCGCGCCGGCATGCCCCTTACGGGTGAAGCTCGCGTGCTGTCGATCGCCGACGTGGTGCTGCCGGTCTCGGTCCCGGGCCGACTCGTCGGGGCCGAGCACATCCCACCGGAGTGGATGAAGGAGGCGCCGCACGCGGTCGAGGCGCTCCAAGAAGCGATCGCGACGGCCCGCGAAGGAGCGGAGCTCTTGAGGAAGACGCTACCAGGCTGGAACGTCACGCCGGTCGCCCTGGGGGATGCACCGGCCTGGGGCATCATCAAGGAGGCCGACGCCTGGCAACCCGACATCGTGGTCGTCGGGTCGGAGGGAAAGAGCGCGGTCGGGCGCTTCCTGCTCGGATCGATCGCGTACAAGGTGCTGACCGAGGGACGTTGTAACGTGCGTATCGCACGAGCTCGGAAGACGACACGCCAGGGTCCGATACGGATCGTCGTGGGCGTGGACGGCTCGCCGGGCGCGCTCGCCGCCGTCGACCTCGTGTCGAAGCGGCATTGGCCCGCTGGCACGGAAGTGCTCCTGCTCCTCTGCGGGTCCCCGTCCGACTCCGACAGCGCAGCCCTCGAGGCAGCGAAGGCCCGACTGGCCTCCTATCGCGGGCTCGCTCTTCGGGCGGAGACGCGGGACGGCGATCCGAAGCGAGAGTTGATCGAGGCGGCGAGGGACTGGGAGGCCGACGCGATCTACGTCGGAGCGCGCGGCCTGGGACCCGTGGACCGGTTCCTGTTGGGCAGCGTGTCTCTGCACGTGGCTCTGAACGGCGACTGCTCGGTCGGCGTGGTGCACGTTCCGCACGCCTGAACGCCGTCTCGGGCGATTCTTATTGACGCCCTCTCGGCTGGCGGTACGCGTGGGTGGTTCCCATGATGGATGCTCACCCGCGCACGAGGAGATTCCCATGCTTGGGCCCCTGTCACGTCGTGATCTCTTGCGCGGCTTGCCCGGCGTCGGTGCTGCGGCCCTGATCGGGCGCCATCCGCTCGAGGCCGCGATCCTGGCGGAGAGCGAACTCGCGCGGGGCGCGATGTCTGCGGCGCCACCTCGCGCGCAGGAGCGCCTCGGCCCGATGTCCGCCGCGGTTCTGCCGCCCGGCATCCGCTCTCGCTTTGTTGAGAGCATCAACGGGCTCCGCATGCACGTGCTCGAGGCCGGGTTCGAGAATTCGGGTCGACCCGCCGTGCTGCTCCTCCACGGATTCCCGGAGCTCGCGTTCAGCTGGCGGAACGTCATGGGGCCGCTTGCGGCTGCCGGCTACCACGTGATCGTTCCCGACCAGCGTGGGTATGGGCGGACGACCGGGTGGGATGCGCGTTACGACGGCGATGTTGCATCCTATCGGCGGCTGAACCTGGCGCGAGATGCTCTCGGCCTCGTCCATGCGTTCGGCTACCGGTCCGTGGCCGCGGTCGTCGGGCACGACTGGGGGTCGCCAGTCGCCTCGACGCTCGCCGTAGCTCGCCCTGACGTGTTTCGCTCCGTGGTGCTCATGAGCGCGCCGTTCGGTGGCTCCGGTTCGCTGCCGTTCAACACGGCGGACGCTCCGCCAGCCTCGCCCAGCGCACCCTCGGGTCCGAGCTTGGAGGAGGCCCTCGCCGCGCTCCCGCGCCCGCGCAAGCATTACACGGATAACCTCCAGACGCGCGAGGCTGCCGAGGACTTCTGGCATCCGCCGCAGGGTCTGAAGGACTTCTTGCGTGCCTACCATCACTTCAAGAGCGGGGACTGGCCGGGCAACCGTCCCTACCGCCTCGCGTCACGTACCGCTGAGGTCATGGCGCAGATGCCCGAGTACTACATCCTGGATCTCGAAAAGACGGTCTCCGAGACCGTCGCGCCGCACATGCCCACGCCCGCGCAGATCGCCGCCAACACGTGGCTGCCGGACCGGGACCTAGATGTCTACGTCGAAGAGTTCCAGCGGACCGGGTTTCAGGGTGGAATGAACTGGTACCGTGCTGGCGAATATGGTGCCGCCGAGCGAGACATGTACGCCGGCTTGACCATCGATCAGCCGAGCGCCTACATCGCGGGCGCGGCCGACTGGGGCAGCTACCAGAATCCCGGCGCGCTCGAGCGCATGCAGGAGTCTGCGTGCACGGACATGCGCGGTGTGCACATGATTCCCGGAGCAGGGCACTGGGTGCAGCAGGAGCAGGCCGCGGATACGTCACGCCTCATCCTCGAGTTCCTGCGAGAGGCGTGAGCCCGCATCAAGCCCGGCGAGCCACGTGGCTCGCTGCGACCCTACAGCTCCGGAGACATCCATGACCGACACCACCCACGCGCGCGAGGAGGGCGAGGAGGAGGTCCCCGTCGCGTCTGGCCACGACGAGACGGACCTCGGCTTTGGCCGGGTGGTCTCGCAGAATAGCCGTGGGCGTTTCATCAGCCGCGAGGGCCACCCGACCAGCCGCAAGTACGGCCTTGGAAACCAATGGGCCGAGCGGTTCTACCTGCGCGCGCTGAACGCGCGCTGGCCCGAGTTCGGCGTCTGGATGGTGGGTGGCATCCTGCTCGTGAACGGCGTATTCGCGATGGTCTACCGTGCGGTGGGCGAGGGCGCCATCGCCGGCGGGGCCGAGATGGGACTCGACGATCAGTTCCTGCGGGCCCTGGTCTTCAGCGTCGGCGTCTTCACGACCGTAGGCACGGGAACCATGCACGCGGTTGGCCCGACGGCGAATTGGGTGTTGATCATCGAATCGCTCGCTGGACCGATCACCCTCGTGCTCGCGGGTGGGTTGCTGATCGCGCGGCTCACCCGTCCACGCACGTCGATCCGCTTCAGCGAGTCGGCGGTCATCGCGCCCTACGAGGGGGGCCGCGCGTTCATGTTCCGCATCGCGAACATGAATCCAGGCGAGCTGAGCGACATTCAAGCTCGTGTCAGCCTAGTGTGGTTCGAAGAGGTCGACGGCAAGCGTGAGCGCGACTTCCGTCAGTTGACCCTCGAGCGCTCGTCGGTCGAGTTCTTCAGCCTGCACTGGACCGTCGTGCATCCGATCACCGCCGACAGCCCCCTCGCCGGTTTCACTCCTGCGAAGCTGGCGGCGGCCGAAGCGGAGTTCGTGATCGCGCTCTCAGCGCACGAGGAGACCTTCTCGACCCGAGTGACCCGCCGCGCCTCGTACACGTGGGACGAGGTCCGCTGGGACGTGAAGTTCGCCAACATCTACGCCGCGGCGCCCGCCGGGATCATCGCCATCGACGTGGACCGCATCTCGCGCACCGACACGCTCCCCGAGGGCGCCACGTCACAGCCGGCGGCGCTGGAGTCGTTCCCTCGCGGACCCAGGGCGGTCTAGCGCGCGGAGCCGGAGCCCGCACGGATCGCCTCGAGATCGAGCTCCTGCTCGAGCTCCCGCAACACCTCGTCCGAAATGGCGTCCTCGTTGCGCAGCCGCACGAGCATGCGCCGCTCGGCATCGATGACCGCGCGCCTGAGCGTGCGGCGCTTGTGGGTCTCCCCTCCGTGGTGACCGTGCAGCTGCGCGCGGTCGCGCAGCTCGGCCCGCAGCCAAGCAACGTCTTCGGCGTCGACCCACTTCTCGCGTGACAGGTCCTCCAGGGCCTCGGCGCCGCGCCGCAACATCTCACGCCGTGCGAGCCGTTCCTCTTCCTCGTTGCCCTGCTCCGGATCGAACGCGAACGCGCGGATGAGTGGGGCCAGCGTCAGTCCCTGAACGACCAACGTCATCACGATCACGGTCATGCTGATGAGGATGATCTCGGTGCGATAGGGGAATGGCGCCCCGTTCGCCAGCACGAGCGGTAGCGCGAGCGCCGACGCGAGCGACACGATCCCGCGCATGCTGGTCCACGCCACCAGGAATACGGCCCTGGGCCGCGGCTCGGGCTCCCGCCTTCGGATCTCCGCGCTCCACCAGCGCGGCAGATAGGTCCCGATCGGCGTCCACAGCAGACGAACGACGATCGCCACCAGGCTAATGATCAGCCCCGCGCGGAGTGCTCCTCCCAGCATGCCAGGGGGCACCGTGCGCAGAAGCCCCGCGAACTGTGCGCCCAGCACCATGAAGATGAGCGCGTTGAGGAGAAACACGACCAGGTCCCAGACGGCGCGCGACTGAAGGCGTGAGACGGGGGCCACCGCGGTGGACAGGTGCTGGCGCACGTACAAGCCGCCGGCCACGCACGCGAGCACGGCCGACACATGGAGCGTTTCGGCGGCCACCCATGCCAGGTAAGGCCCCACTAGGGTCAGCAGTGTTTCCGCCAGTGGATCGCGGGTCGAGCGCGCGGCGCGAATGATGAGCCATCCCACCGCGATGCCGATCAGCGTGCCGATGCCCGCGTCGATGAAGAACCGTACGACCGACTCGCCCCAACTGAACGCACCGGTCACCGCCGCGGCCACTGCCGTGCGGTAGAGCACGAGCGCGGAAGCGTCGTTGACCAGGCTCTCCCCCTCGAGGATCACCACCACGCGGCGGGGGACGGGCAATCGCGAGATGATGGCCGCGGCCGCCACCGCATCTGGCGGTGATACGATCGCGCCCAGTGCGACGGCGACGGCCCACGACATGTCGGGGAAGAGGAACCGCGCGGTCACCGCGACCGCGGCGGTGGTCGCCAGGACCAGTCCGATGGCCAGCAGACCGATGGGCCGCAGGTTGGCCCTGAACTCCCGGAGCGACGTGTAATACGCGGCCGCCCAGAGGATCGGCGGCAGGAAGACGAAGAACACGACGTCCGGCTCGAGCTCCGGGATCTGGGCGCCCGGGACGAACGCCACGAGGAATCCCGCGACCACCTGCAGGATAGGCGTCGGGATCGGGAGTCGGCGCGCCAGCGCGGTCAGCGCGACGACCAGCGAGCCGAAAGCGATCGCGAAGACGATCGGCGGGAAGTGACTCATGGGCACATGCTATCGCCCTCGCCGAGGGCCACCAAGGCTCGTCGAACCAAGGACGCGCGACCCGGCCGCGAGGCCTTCGGGCCGTCCACGAGCCTTCTCCATCCCTCCGAAATCCGCCGTGCCAGACCACGTCCCGTCACAGAACGAGCCCGTCAGCGTACCTTGGCCGCTCCGGTCGGTCCCTGGGTGAGGACGGTCACGAAGGAGAGGCGCGCACGGCCACCTCGGGCACAACCGGCTCGCTCTGCGGCTCTCCGTGCACATCGAGCCAAGCGAGTAGTTGATCGATGCTGCCGGTAGCCAGTGCGATACTCGTATCCGCCGCGCCGTAGTAGAGGTTGAGTGTGTCACCATCGTCGTCGATGGTGTATCCGCAGGGGAACGTCACATTGCCGACGTCGCCCGCGCACTCATAGGCCGCTTCCGGCCCGAACACCCACTCGTCGCCACGCAGGAGACAGCGCCGCGGATCCTCGTGGTCGAGGAGCGCGAGCCCAAGGCGGTAGAGCGCGCCGGCTGCGGTATGCCGTACGCCGTGGTAAATCATGAGCCAACCGCGTGGTGTTTCGATGAGCGGCGGAGACAGTCCGATCTTGTTCGCGTCCCACCAAGACCCGCGACGCGCCTGGAGCACAGGTGCGTGCCCACCCCAGGTTCGCAGGTCGGGCGACAGCGACATCCAAATGTGCGCGCCTGAAGCGGCGATCGGACGGTGAATCAGCGCGAAGCTGCCGTCGATACGCCTCGGGAGCAGGGCGGCGTCCTTGTCGTCCGGTTGCATGACCACCCCCAGGCGCTCGAAGCTCCTGAAGTCGTCGGTCAGCGCGAGCGCGACTCCTGGACCGCCCTTGCTGAACGCCGTATACGCGATGACGTATTTGCCCAGCTCCTCCACGAATGTGATCCGCGGATCCTCCACACCCCAAAGCTCTTCAGGATGGTGCTCCGGAGAAGGGGAAAACGTCGGCATCGGGTCGATCACCCAGCCGTCCACTCCGTTTGCGGAGCGCGCTGCACACAAGTGCGAGTGACCGCGTCGGTCCTCGACACGGCAGAGCAGTAGCGTCGTGCCGTCTGCGAGGCGGGTTGCACCGGGGTTGAAGACTGTGTGAACCGGGTAGGGCCAATCTGCCGCCGTCAGGATCGGATTGCGCTCGTGTCGTCGAAACAGCACTTCGTAGCCGCGTGCGAGCGTCATGTGTGGGATAGCCGCCGGTGTGGGGGTGGGGACTCGGGCCGATCCGCGGAACGCATCTCCAAGAGCGCCAAGAGGAATGACAGCGTGGACTCGGCGCCCTGATTCTCGTTTGCACGATCGACATGCAGTCCATCACGGCAGCCACCGGTGGTGGCGTCGTACAACGGAATGTGCAAGTCGTTCTGCCCGAGGAACCAGTTGAATGCCCGGCTCGCATGTTTCGTCCATCGTGGGTCCCGCGTTGCGCGATGGGCCGCGAGGCACGCCGAGACGATCGTGCACGCCTCTACCGGTTGTTGGTCGAACACGGCAGTGGCGCCCCCGCGCACGAAAAATCCGTTCGACCCTATCGGGGCGAGGTTCCCCTGGGCCGAGAGTTGAATGTCGAGCAGCCAAGCGAGCGACGCAGTTCCTGCCGCCATCATCCTGTCGTTCGCTGTCCGATCACCCGATTCGATGAGCGCCTGCGAGAGGCGGGCGTTGCAATAGGTGGCGCTCTCTTCGAACCAGGGCCAATCGTTGCCACTCACTTTCTCGTACATGAGCAGCAAGCGGTCGGCGAGTGACGTCCGGAGTGTCTCCACCGCGCGATCGCCTTCGAAGGCCCGCAGGTATTCGTTCATGCCGAGGAGCGTATAGGCCCACGCCCGCGGACTGGTCAGCGCGGACGTCGCGGGCAACGCCAAGTGAAAGAGGTCCGCCCCGAGGCTTCGGGCTCCGGGGTTCCGCGCTCGCCCGACGACTCGGCCGAGCGCCCACAATGCGCGTCCGTGACTGTCCTCCGACCCCGAGCTTTCGCTCCACTCCCGCCCGTACGACATGAAGTTTCGAAAGCGCCCGGTTTCCTCGTTGAAGGCATGACCCACGAATGCCAGATAGCGAGACGAGAGGCCACGCACCTCGGAGCGCTCGGCGCCCCCCCCGTCCTCGATGAATGTCATGGCCAGAAGCGCGCGAGCATTGTCGTCCAGGCAGTAGCCCGAGTCGTAACGGGGTACCGTGTAACGCGCGTGTTGGAGGACGCCCGTGTCATCCGTGAGAACGCGTAGGTGGTCGATGTTCAGGTCGGGAAGCCCCAGAGGTCGCTCCGCGAGCGTCTTGGCCACGAACGCCGTGCGCCTCCTCTCCGTATGCTGAGCGTGAGCGAGCGTGAAGCTGTCCATGTAACGCCGCGCCACGGCCGGCCACCGCATGTCACCCGCCACGGCACCCGCCCGGGCACCGAGCGCGGATCGTCCCGCGTCGTCGTTCAGGAGGCCGATGACTCGGTCCGCGATGGCCCCCGCGTCTCGCATGGGCACCAGGATCCCGCGGCCGTCGGCGAGCAGCTCGGTCGCGTACCGATAGGGCGTCGAGATGACTGCCTTGCCCGCACCCACCGCGTACGCGAGCGCGCCCGATGTGATTTGGTTGGGTTGGAGATACGGAGTGACGCAGATGTCCGCGGCCGCCAGGAACTCCGTCAGCTCACCGTCGGTGACGAACCGATTGTGGAAGATGATGTTGTCGTCGACGCCGAGCTCGCGAGCCAGGATCTCCAACGAGAGACGGTAGCTCTCTCCGTGCTCTGCGCGTACGTGTGGATGGGTGGCACCCAACACGATGTACATGGCCTGAGGATGGCGCTGCACGATCGCCGGCAGCGCCTCGATCACGTACTCGATTCCCTTGTCGGGCGAGATGAGGCCGAAGGTCAGGATCACGCTTCGGCCCTCGAGGCCAAGGCGATCCTTGCTGGGGCCGGGGGGCGGCAGGCTCGGGGTGCCGTGCGGGATGACGTCGATCACCGACTCGCTCACCCCGTGCACAGAGCGCAGCAACGCCGCTCCTTCGGTGCTCATCACGACCATCCGCGTAGAGACTTGCGTGAGCTCCTGCATGACCTGGCACTGCTGAGCGTTCGGGTTGCTCAGGATCGTGTGGAGCGTGCTCACTACCGGCATACGCAGCTCACGTAGGAGTCTGAGTACGTGACTGCCGGCTTCACCGCCAAAGATCCCGTATTCGTGTTGAACGGAGACGAGGTCGACGGTGTTCACGTTGAGGAAATCAGCAGCGCGGAGGTACGCCTGGGGGTCCTCGGCGGCCAGCTCGAAGCGGACGCGTGGTGGGTACGCGTGTCCAGGTCCCGAGTCGTTCATCGCGAGCACGAAGGAATCGAGCGCCGGAAACTCCGTGGCGATCGCCGTGCTGAGATCGGTGGTGAACGTGGCGATGCCACACTGCCGCGGGAGATGGTTGCCCAGAAAGGCGACGCGATGGACGGACCCTGCGGTCATCACTCGCTCATGTTGCGACTCCGACGGCGTTCTCCGACCCACCGGCTTCGGTGTCGACTGCGTACGTCAAGGCAGCAAGTAGGGAGCAGAGCCGACGGCGTGCCAGCCCGCCGGCATCGGTCCGACGCGCGCCCCTTCTTGCGCCTCGGCCCGCGCTCCGACCGACGCAAAGGCGCAGGCAGCCACGACGAGGGAGCGGATCGATTGACGGAAATACCAATCGCGGGGGATGCGGAGGATCCGCGACGGCTCCCAACGAAGGGATGTGAACATGGAACGGATCAGACTGAACATGGGTGCTCCTAGCTCGACGCCTGCCCCAAGAGACCTCGGGGCCGTAAGGGTCAGCGGGGCAGCGGGAAGGCGCCGCTCGCTGACGCGACCCATCATGAGTCGCTCCACTACGGGCGTCGGCGTCTGCGTCCGCACGGCACGGGGTGACCCGAGAGTCGCCCGCTGGGGACTTCCCCACTCCGCCGACAAGCGCGCCAAGAGTCGGTGCAGCTGAGAAGCCAAAGGTACTGGAAGCGACTCTCCATAGCGAGAGCACCGCGCGAAGGTCACTGCGAGCAAGCTGCAGCACGCGTGCTGCGGTCCCGAGCACGGACCCGGACCGGCGCCGAAGCTCGCCGTGCCGTGGTCCTCCCAGTGCAACTCCGCGCCCAGGTGCTCAACGCGGCCGGAGTGCGAGTAGGTAGTCCGACGAGGGAGCGCGCAGCTCGTTGCCGCGCGAAGCCGCTTCCTCGACACGCGCGTCGAGACGGGCCGCCGCGCTCGGGCGCAGGGGCCCGACCTGGACCAACGGGCCAGACGCGATCGGGCCGAACACGGCGATGCGCAGGGTGTCCGCGATGCGGGCGGAGTACACGACCAGACGGCTGTCGATCGACGTGACGTCCATCGGCGTAGACGGAAGTCCCGCGAGCGTGATCAGCACGGCTCCGTCGTCGGCGTGGGGCGTGGTGAGATTGACGACGAACGTTGCCTGGGCGTCGCTCGTGATCGTGGCTGGGTTGCCGCACGCGGCGGTGAGGAGTAGGGCGAGGCTGAGCAGTGCGGCCGCACGGGGTGACGTGGTCATGAGATTCTCCGGGGATCGAGGGGGGCCGCGAACGCGGCGAGAGAGCCTTGGAGGGCGGCGGCATCGGGGTCCAAGAGCCAAGCGCGCACATCCCCGACATCGAATTCGCCGTTGCCGTTGCCGAGCCCGTCGATGAAGGCCAGCTGGTCGGCTGCGAAGTGGAGCGATTGGCCGAGGAGACGCTCGAGCACGGCCGAGGCCAATAGTTGGCGGCGGAACTCCGCTCTCACGGTCCGGGTGTCGCCCATGGTGAGCGTACAGTCGCTCCGCCCCGCGCACGCGCCGGTCCATTCGGCGAGGGACCAGCCGGGCAGGGGTTCGGCGGTGAGTTGTACGCCCGTACCTCGGGTGGGAAACAGGTGGCTACAGGTGCCCGCGTCGCAATCGATGTCACCGGCCACGGCGCTACGAACCGTGCCTTCGCCCGTCACATTCACGTCCAGCCGCCAGCCGCGCGTGATGGTCACCGCGAAACCATCCTGTGTTTCCGCATCCACCCGCACGGAGAGTCCCGCGATCGAATCGGTGAACGTTTCGCCCGGAGTCCACATCGCGCCGGCGTCGTTGGGATCACCGTTGCGATCGGAGTCCGTCACGTACGCGCGCCCGTAGTCGACCTCGTGGAGGACCACGGCAGGCCCCGGAAGCGTACCGTCGTGCCCGGCGACCATCCGCGTCTCCGCCGTATAGAACCGATTGGGGCCCGACGGAATGATCGCGAGGAGATGGCCTTGGGCAGGTGCGAGGGCTCCTCGCACGAGGGTGTTCGACGTCACGCTGCCGGCTGCGGGCGTCCATCGTCGGTTCGCAGGAATCCAGCCCATCGCGTCCTTGTACGCACCGATGGTGTGGACGGTCAGCCAGCCCCACGGTAACTCATACCGCAGGTAGCCCCGGCTCATCACATCCCAGGCCGAGTCGTACTCGTTCCCGTATCGACCGGAGGAGTGCGGCCAGCCGAGCGCATGGCCCATCTCGTGCGCGTAGACCACGTAGTTCTCGGCATGCTCGACGCTCATCCATGTCATGCCCCAATCACGCGTCTGCTGGTCGAGCGTGAGGGTCCAGCTGCCGCCGAACGAAAGCACGTCGTAAGGCGCGGTCGCGCGAGTCGCCAACCCGCTGCTGAACTGCAGGTTGATTCCAGCGAAGGCCGGAAAGTACACCTCGGCATCCGCGGCTGTGGTGCAGTCGGTCGCGAGGGTGCCGATCGCCGTCTGGGTTCCTTGGACGTAGTAGCTGCGCGGTTGCGGTAGGTCGAACCAGACCGTCGTGACCTGGTTGCCCGCCATGACGTCTGGACTCGAGGACAGCTCGCCGAAGTACTGGCGCATGCCCGGGTACGTTGGACCCACGACGCGCTCCATCTGGCTGGGTGACAGTAGCGGGGTCGGATCGTCGGCAAACCGGCACAGCACTGTGATGAAGTCCAGCCCAGTGGTTCCATGGAGAGACGCAATCGGCGAGGGCACCACGCCGATCACGCGCAGGCTACGCACCCGTACCGAAGGACTATTGGTCGGGCCCTGACGGATGACTTCCGTCTGCACCTCGACGCGTCGTCGATCGAAGGAGTACTGTTGCGAGCGATCCGAGGGGGCGGCCGGCACGATGCGCGTTCCGCGCCCGGCATCGTCCACGACGTAGGCAGCGACTCCATCGGGATTGTCGGAGGTCGCTTCTGCGTCCCACACGTGGTGAAGGCGGCCCGTGAGGGTGGACTGTTGGGCGCCGAGCGGGCCGGTGAGGGCCGCGATCAAGGCGCAGCCTGCCACGACCCGACCCATGGTCGACTCGATGCGGGCACCCCTGGTTGGACTCGTGCGAACGTGCGGCATGTGGCGTATTCCTCGGGCACTTCGGGGGACATCTCCTGCTGTCATGGAGGTTCGTCGAGGGCAGCGGCCGCAGGTATCGACTGCGAGAGGTAATTCCGGACTAGGCTTGTCGCGCGAGTGAGTACGAGCGTATGGCGCGGAGGGACTAGTCCTCGTGCGGATGCCCGTCTCGCTGGATGCTCCAGAACTAACCCTCACGTGCGATGGTGGGCGGGCGAACCGTGGTCGATGTTCCTTGACCATCCGTGCGGTCCGCATGAGGTGCCACGTACGCAGAGGTCCATCATGTCGGTTCTCATCGCCAGGCTCGCTGCCGCGCTCCTTCTCATGTCGGGCATGGCGAGCATCGCGCGGGCGCAGACCAGTCGGGAATTCGGGATCGATTCCCAATTCAGCGTGCCGGTTGCGACCTACCCCCGGCTCTGGCCGTCATTCGACTACGTTCTCGTGAATCCCGGCCCGTTTTCGATCCGCAATGGCGACCTCAGGTATCGCATCGTCACTGAGTCGATCGACTGGCTCTTCGTCGGCGGCGGACTCAACCGCGCCAGACGGTTCATCGACTCACGAGGCGGCCTCGATCTGTATGCTGGCATCGAGTTCCTGAGCGGTCGCGTGCATCGGTTCGGGGAGCTGCGATTCAACGCGAATGATGAGTCCAGCGCACGGGCATCCGTCGGCCTGAATGTCATGCTGGGCCCCTCGTAGTCTCTCGGACTACCTCCGCAGGCCCTCGCCGACGAAGAGTCGAGCCGCTCCGCGGGCCGAGACCCGCACCAGCAGAACTTCCTGGAGCGCGTGGACGCTCAGTACCCGTACGGAGTCCACTTCGCCCTCGACACGGAGGTCGTCCGACAGGTCACGATTGAGCCCCTCGACCAGCCAGCCTGTGAGCCAATCGACCGCGGGCCCAGCGGGCCAACGCGCTTCCTGGCGGAGGACATCGCGGAAGTCGTCCGCGCGGAACCAGGAAGCCGCTGCGAGGACGACGTCACGCGTGTTCACGTCGAAGTCGAGGTCGGGCACCGTGATCTGACCTGTCCGGGGGTCGACGTCCGGTGTGCCGACCAGAAAGAGTCGCGCGGATACGTCACCGGCGAGCACGGACTCGACGGCGAGCCGACCCCCGCCGATGCCGAACACCCGCAGAGTCTCGAGCGTGAGCGTCCGACCGCCGTACACGAACTCGCGCCCGCCGAGCAGGTCGAACAGGAGAGCACTCGCGGCCTCGTACTCGATCCTACCATCGACAATGAGATCGAGCCCTTCGGGAACGTCGCCGGTGTCGAGGGATGGAAGAGGCGTGTCCAGGTAGGTGGGCCGGGGGCCGTACACCATCGCGGGCCGAGCACGCAGCGCGACGTTGATGTCCAGCGAGTCGCCGGTGCCGCGCACCGATCCCTGCCGCACCGACTCGGGTCGCATGGCGAGCCACAGGGAGTCCGTGAGCCGTATCGGCTCCTGGAGGGTGCGCCACCAACCTTCGAAACTGGACCGGATATCTGCCGCGGCGGCGATCGAGTCGATTTGGTACGTGTGCTCCGCCAAGAACTCGAAGGCTGCGGCCGCCACCCTCTCGGTGACGTCGATACCCAGGAACGAAATCTGACATTGATCGCGTGCGGTGTCGGAGGCTGGGCGGACCTCCATCACTCGAGCGTTGGTGCGCAGCTTCCAATCCGCGTCGACCGCAATCGGCGCTCTCAGCGTCACGAGCAGCCGAGGCATGAGATCTCCCTCCTCCGCCCCACACGAGCCGCGGACATCCGGCAACAGCGGAGCGTCGTAGATGGCCCGCAGAGCGTAGCTGATGGTGGCACGCAGGGTGACGATGTCGGCGTCGACCTCCGCCTGAAACGGCCCGCGTCTTAGCTGGAATGCGACGTCGGTGCGGGAGCTGTCGTCTGGGCTGCCATGGGGCTCCTCGAGGTCGCCGTAGCTCGTGGGCACCGCCGACTCCATCTGTGCGACCAGTGTGGCAATCGGAATTCTGATCGGCGTTCCCAAGAGGGAGGTCGGCACCTCCGACAATGGGGCGAGGTCCGCAGACAACACCGGCCGAGCCGGATCCAGGAATTCCTCTCGCGAAAAGAACGGGGGCAGGGCCACCGCCAGCCCGATCAGGGCCAGCGCGCCGAGGGGCCACGCCGCTTTGCGCACCGCCTACTCGACCGCCGGTGGCAACTCGACGATCTCGAGCCAGTAGCGGCCGAGCACGTTCATCGCCTCCACCAGACCTGAAAAACTGACGGGCTTCGATATGAACGAGTTTACGCCGAGTTTGTAGCTTCGGACGATGTCCTCGTCGAGCCGTGACGTGGAGAGCACGACCACCGGAATGTCACGCAGCGTCTTGTCGTCCTTGATCGCTCTCAGTGCCTCGCGCCCATCCATCTTCGGCATGTTGAGATCCAAGAGAATCAAGCCGGGGCGTGGGGCATTGCCCGTCTCGCCGGCATATGCGCCACGCTGGTAGAGATAGTCGAGCAGTTGTTCGCCGTCCTCGACGAACCGAATGGCGTTCGATACGTGCGCCTGCTCCAGCGCCTCCTTAGTGAGCATCCGATCGTCCTCGTCGTCGTCGCAGACGAGAATCGTGATTGGGATCTTGTGCTTGTCTTCCGTCATGAGACGTATCCTGATGTGGCCCGGGAGGCCGGCAGGGTAACCGTGAAGGTGGATCCCTGACCGGCTTTACTCGTGGCAACGATCGTGCCCCTGTGTCGCTCGACGATCGCTCGGCAGATCGCGAGGCCGATCCCCGAGCCCGGGTAGTCCTTCCGGTTGTGCAACCGCTGGAACATCTCGAAGATCTTCTCCGCATACTCTGCGCCGAACCCGATCCCGTTGTCCGCAACGGTGAGGACCGAGTGAGGCCCGCCGTTAGTGCAGGTCAGCTGCACGACCAGCGGCTCCCCCTGCCGGCGGAACTTGAGTGCATTCCCGAGCAAGTTCTGGAGCAGTTGACGCATCTGGAGCGGATCGGCCTCGATCACCGGGAGGTCTCCGACCTCCACGCGGCCCCCCGCGTCCGCGATCGCAGTCTCCAAGTCGGCGATGACTTCCCTGGCGATCCGGGCGAGGTCCGTCGGGACGAACGCTTGGCTTCGCGCGGTCACCTGTGAATAGGACAATAGGTCGGTGATCAGGGTCCGCATGCGGGTCGCTGCGCTGAGCATGCGGTCGAGGTGCTGACGCCCTGCACCCGCGAGGGCCGGCCCTGCCGTCCGATCGAGGAGTTCCCCGAACGCCAGAATCTTCCGCAGGGGTTCCTGCAGGTCGTGCGATGCCACAGACGCGAACACCTCCAACGCGTCGTTCGAGCGCTTCAGCTCCAGGCGCTGATCGCTCAGCCTCTTTTCGGCTAAACGGCGTTCCGTAATGTCCTCGATGGCGAGGAGGATCAGCCTCGGCGCGTTCGGTCCCGGCGACACGAGCCGCGCGTTCAGCTGCATGATCTTGCGCCCGATGTCCGGGAACACGTGTTCGACGTCGCAGTCGTACAGCTGTGCGTGGAGCGGCAGCCTGTCGTACAACAGCTCGCGGAGAGGGCGAATATCCCACTGGCCGTTGCCGAGCGAGAAGAGGACCTCTCCGATCGTCTCTTCGGGCGCCACTCGGAACGTCTGAAAGAACGATCGATTCGCCTGCGTGACACGAAATTCCCCGTCCAGGACGAGGAGTGGCTCCCGCACCGTGTCGAGGATGTCCAGCAGGAGCTGCTCGGCGAAGGGAACGGTGCCGGCCGGGCCTTCAGAGGGCCAGCCGAGAAGGGTCAGGCCATGGGGCACGCGGTCTCTCCTCATGCGAGGGGCGCGAGTTCTCTCGTTCGAACGATCAGGAGGTCGACCATATCCGTGACCCCGAGAGGGACACAATCGCACAAGCGTGTTAGAGGGTCCGGAGGCCAGGCGCCGCGCCGTAGACCCGGTCGCACCGGTCGCGCGAAAGCCTCTGGAAGCGGCGGAGCTCGGGTGTCCTTGCCCGGAGCCCAGCGGTAGCTTTGAACCTGACGCCTCATCAACGGGAGCTCGCGCGCCTCAACATGCCTCCAGGCGAAACGATTCGAGTTGCCATCATCGATGACAATCGCTTGGTGCGCGATGCACTCGCGGCCATGCTCAACGCGCTTCCGGATTTCCGAGCCGCAGCGTCGGCCGTCGCCGACGCGAAGTTCCTGAGCGACACGAAACCGGATGTCTTGCTGCTCGACGTGGGGCTGGGCGATCAGGACAGCCTGCGTCTAGCCCAGGCGCTCATGAAGGATACGCCTGGCGCGAGGATCATCGTGATGGATCTCATGCCGGTGCACGAGGACATTGCGGAGTTCGTGAATGCGGGGGTATCAGCCTTCGTCCTCAAGGATGCCACGTTCGACGAGTTCGTCGCGACCATCCGCTCCGTCGCGGCCGGGCAGAAGGTGCTGCCCCCCCGCATGACGGAGTCGCTCTTCTCTCAGATCGCGAAGGAAGTCGACGTGCGGGGCAGCCCGCAGGTGCTCGAAGACGTGCGCATGACGAGACGCGAGCGCGAGGTGATCGGCCTCATCGGCGAGGGGCTGAGCAACAAAGAGATCGCCAAGCGCCTCAACATCGCGACCCATACCGTCAAGAGTCACGTTCGCAACGTCATGGAGAAGCTGGCTCTCCATACGCGCTTGCAGATTGCGGCCTACGTGCACGGGTCCTCGAGCTCGTAACCACGACGTCCGGTCGCCCCGCGGGCCGAAGTACCGCGAGAGCCTAGTCCTTTCGAGGGACCTGGGATCCGCCGTTTAGCTCACTCAGAGCTAGCTCGCATTTCACTCTGAAGGGCGATGTCTCCTGGCATCGACGGTCGCGAACATCATCCGCGACGAATTTCGCGGCGACCGGGCCCCACCAGACAGGCGGATGACCCGATAGCCGATTCTCGATTCAGGAGCTATCGATGTCATCGATTCACCGCTGGCTGTTTCCAGTCGCCGCGGCGCTTGCGCTGGCGGCACCTCTGTCCGCCCAGTGGAAGCCCGTCGCAGGCGCAGACCAAGCGCGGACCGTCCCTTCCACTTTGACGAGCGCACCGGCTCCGCACTTCGGCTTTGTGAGCGGAGTCGAGAGCATAGAGCTCGAGCCGACCACGCCGACCTTCTCGGCCCCGGCCTTTCCCGGCCAGGCGCGAGAGAGCGAAAACGTGGCGTTGATGATCGTCGGGGGAGCCGCCTTGGTGGTGGGCTCCGTCATCGGCGGCGACGCCGGAACCCTGATGATGGTCGGCGGCGGAGTCGCGGGCCTCGTCGGACTCTACCGCTACCTGCGCTAGGACTTCACCCAGGCGGCTAAGTCGCTTCTTGGACACACACCACAAGCAAGGCGGTCCCCATGATTCGCAAGACAACTCATAGACTTCTATTGGCCTCGTGCGCGGTCCTGCTCGCGAGCTGCTCTGCGGTCGAGTCGGCCGATGCTCCTTCGGATGGCTCCGGGGTGGCGTCGAGCCGCACGCTCGCGTCGGGTACGCGGGTCGAGGCCACGCTCCGGGACGCCATCAGCTCAAGGACCGCGCGCGTGGGCGACGTGTTCGTCGCCGACGTGGTCCGGGATATCACGAATGGCGACGGCACGAGCGTGATCCCCGCGGGCTCGACGGTACAGGGGTCGGTCACCGAAGTGAGCCCGGCCAACAACACCAGGTCCGCAGGAACGCTCACGCTCGCGATGTCGACCGTGACGGTGGAAGGGGCCACCTACCAGATCGACGCCTCGATCGATGCGTTGGAGACCGTCGACGAAGAACGTGGAGTCGAGAAGGCGGATGTGGCCCGAGTGGCGGGAGGAGCGGCAGCAGGCGCGATCCTCGGTCGCGTGATCGGGGGCAATACGCAGGGAACGGTCATAGGCGGCGCGGTCGGAGCCGTCACCGGAGCCGCCGTCTCCGTCGCAGTCAAGGACATGGACATCGCGTTGCCTGCCGGCGCCAGGTTGGCGCTTACGTTGCGGAGTCCCTTCTCCTCCACCCCCCGCTAAGGAGCATCACCATGCTCGGGACCATCGCGCTGATTCTGGTCGTTCTGTGGGTGCTCGGCTTCGTGACCGCCAACACCATGGGAGGATTCATTCACGTTCTGCTCGTCCTGGCCATCGTGGCCGTGTTGGTTCGAGTCATCCAAGGTCGCAGGATCGTGTAGCGTAGGCCGCGTCTCTCACCGAGGAGTTCCTGAACATGAGTGTCGTCAAGATCGTGGGCATCGCGTTGATCGTCGTCGCCGTGATGGGTCTCGCGTACGGAGGCTTCGGAGCCAGCGACAGGTCACAGCTACAGGTTGGGGACCTCGACGTGACGGTGACGAACAACCGAACGCTTGCCGTCCCCATGTGGGCCGCGCTAGCGGCTCTGGTGCTCGGTGGTTCGCTGCTGTTCGTCCCGCCGAGAAAAGGCTAGGCGCCTAGGCCGATGTACCTCGATACGGATCGCCAGCGCGTCGCGGTGCTGATCACCCTCCTCGGGATCGGCGCCGTCGTCGCGCTGGCACCGTTTCTGACGGGACTCATCGGCACGCTGATTCTCTACGTGACGTTCCGACCGCTGAACGAGTGGTTCGGGGCACGCGTTCGACCGACGGTCTCGGCAGGGATCACCACCGCCTTGGCCGTCTTCATCGTCTTGATTCCGGGCCTCTCGTTGGCTGGCATGATCGTCTCCCAGGCACAGGGGATCGCGAGCGGCATCGTGGAGAGCCCCTTGGTCGCACGGCTCTCCGATCGACGCGTCTGGGGGTTCGACGTAGGCCCGCAGCTGGCGCAACTCGGCGAAGCGCTCGTCGGTTGGATCGGCACCTCGGCCTTCAGCCTGATCGGCACCGCCACCCTGCTCGCGCTCAACCTCACCATCGCATTCTTCGGGCTCTACTACCTCCTGCTCAAGCCCCAGGAGGCCTGGGACCTGACCCGTCCGTACCTCCCGTTCACCCGCAAGAACACCGCGAAGCTCCGGAAGCGATTTCGCGACGTCACGAACTCGACGCTGATCGGCACGCTGCTGATCTCGCTCGTCCAGGGTCTGTTGACGGCCGTGGCGTTCGGAGTCGTTGGCTTGCCCAACGCCATGTTCTGGGGGTTCGTGACGGCGATCTTCGCCATCTTGCCCGTGGTCGGCAGCGGGCTCGTTTGGGGGCCCGGTGCCGGGGCGCTTCTCCTAGAGGGCCGCACGGGCGCGGCGATCGGCCTCGTCTTTTGGGGCATCGGCGTGGTCGGGATGGTCGACAACCTGATCCGGCCGCTGGTCTATCGTCGTTGGGCGCATGTGCACCCGATGCTCACACTCGTGGGTGCGATCGCGGGCGTGCGGTACTTCGGCATCCTGGGGATCCTGATCGGGCCGCTCGCCCTGTCGTACTTCTTCGAGCTGATCCGGATGTATCGAGAGTCGTACGTGGACGACGAGGTCGATGCCTCGGAGGTCCTGGCTGTGACGTGAGGCCCGATCAGCCAGCGGCCGCTTCCTGGCGCGCGAGCCTCATCGACTTCCGACGCAAGGAGGGCACGAAGGGCGCCAAGAGGTAGGTGCGCACGACGTACCAGAGCAGGGACGGCTCGTTCAGTGCCGGATCGATCTTGTTCGCGAACTTGCGGTGCTCGGCGGGGGTGAGGCTCCAGTGCAGCCCCGGTGTGATGTGGTGCACCGTGTGGTAGCCGTTGTTGAACATGAGGAAGTTCAGCACGGGGCCCGTGATGTTCCGCGAATGGTTCCACTCGTCTTCTTCGTCGGCGTGCACGTGCTGCACGTAGTTGAAGACCAGGACCGTGGCCAGCGAGACCTGCTGAGGAATGACGACGTAGAGCAGCGCCTTCCGCCAATCCAACAGGAACGCGGTGGCGACCCAGGCGACAAGGCACACGATCTGCGCGACCCCCGCGTAGAATAGGCGCCGATTGCGCGAGTACAGGGACGTCAGGTAGCCGCCGATCGCGGGTTGCTGGTAGAACGCGCTGATCGCCGGATAGGCCACCAGCGTGAGTAGGCTGTTCGCCTCCCAGAACCTCCACGTGTGCGTATGGTCCGGCTCGGTGTTGTTGTACTTGTGGTGATTCTGATTGTGCGTCGGGATCCAGGCGAACAGCGGGTAGCCGTAGAACAGCGTGATCCAGATGTCCGTGGCGTGGTTGAGGAACCCGCTCTTCCACGTGCGGACATGGTTGTGGTTGTGTGCCATGATCGCGGCGGCGATCGAGAAGTACAGGAAGGGGACGTAGAGCCACCACGAGAGCGTCGGAGCCCGCCAGAGGGCGACGAGCAGTGTGGAGGTGAGGGCCATCCACAGGAGCGTCTTCAGATCTGCCGCGTAGCGGAGCATCGACTGACGTCTCACATCGGGGGGGACCATCCAAGGCACAGTATTGAGCCGGCCAGTCGCCTTTGGCAAAAGCGCGCCCTGGGCGGATGCGCGGGACGGGTCCACGTCGGCCTCGACATCGACGTCTTCGACGCGTCTCTTGCCACCCTACGCAAACGGACGGCTGAGCTCGGCAGCGAGCCCCTGCTGTCGTCACTAGGGAGGCAGATCGTTTGAAGCGTTACGACGAAGCCTACTTCATGCGTTGGTATGGCCGACGCGGCTCGGTCATCGGCGACGACCTGATCGCGCAGCGCGCGCGGCTCGCGCTCGCCGCTGCCGAGTACGTGCTCGAACGCGAAGTGCGCTCGGTACTCGACGTCGGGTGTGGGGAGGGCCGTTGGCGCGCGCCGCTCAGACGCGCACGCCCCGGTCTCGAGTACCAGGGCGTGGATGGCAGCGAATACGCGGTCCGCCGCTTCGGCCGTCGACGCAACATCCGGCTTGGGACGCTCGGCACCGTCGGCCGGCTTGGGCTCGAGCGGTCCTATGACCTGGTCGTGTGCGCGGACGTGCTGCACTACACGCCCACCGCCGAAGTGCGGCATGGACTCGCTGCCCTGCGCCGTCTCGCCGGCGGGGTGCTCTGGCTAGATGCGTTCACGGCCGAGGACGACTTCGTCGGGGACCGCGACGGGTGGCAGGGCAGGAGCGAGCGCACCTGGCGCCGCATCTTCGCGGACGCGGGGCTCGTCTCCTGCGGGCTGAACTGCTGGGTGCCGCGCCGGTTGGAGGGTCGCCTGTCGGCCCTCGAGCGGGGCCGGTAGCAAGGATCGCCGAGGCGGTGAAGTGTCCAGGTCAGTTGACATCTGATGCGTGATGCGCAAGCATCACTCCATGCGTACCACCCTCGACATTTCGGACGATGTCCTCCTGGCCGCGAAGGAACGCGCGCGTCGCGAGCAGAAGACGATGGGCGAGGTCGTCTCAGAGCTCCTGCGGCAGGCGCTGACCGCCCCGATGCCCGGGGCCGTGCGAGAGGGGAAGCCGGTGTATGGCTTCCAGCCGTTTGGTCGGCGCGGTGCCGTCGTGAGCAACGACCTCATCGACCGGCTCCGCAACGAAGACGCCTACTGAGGGCAGCCGGTCTTCCCGATGCGCGCACTGCTCGACGTCAACGTGCTGATCGCCCTACTGGACGCCGACCACACCGCCCACCGCGATGCAACGGCATGGTTCGCCGAGCACGTGTTGGGGGGCTGGGCCTCCTGTCCGATCACGGAAAATGGGTGTGTGCGCATCATGTCCCATACCGGGTACCCGAACGCACACTCCGTCACCGAGGTGGCGGCGAGGCTCCGCGCCGCGACGGTGCACCCCTCCCATGAATTCTGGCCCGACTCGCTGAGCCTACTCGACGAGAGCCTCATCGACACGACGCGTATCCACGGGCCCCGGCAACTCACCGACGCGTATCTGCTCGCGCTGGCCGTCGAGCACGGGGGCCGCCTCGTCACCTTCGACTCGGCCATTCCGGTAGGGGCCGTCGCGGGGGCCGAACCTCGTCACCTGTTGACCCTCTGACGCGTGGTTGCGAGGCCGCACCAGGTCCGCGCCAGGCAGGAATCAGGGTACGATGCCGCGACCACCGGGCCCAGTCGGCCCGCCCGTCATCCGACACGCATCGACCGTGACGTGTATCTCGCCGGTGACGAGGTCGATCATGCCCGAGGCGCATTGGTTGGCGGTCAAGCTTTCCGCGCTCCGCGCGTGCAGGTGCGGATGACCGTTCTCGCGCGGAAACATGCCGGGCCGATTGAACGAGATCTCCTGCGGCTGGAGAGCCCCGCCATCGGGGTGGGCGCGCAGCGCGGCCAGTGCCTCGTCCTGAGAGCGGAACCCGAGCGCATCGACGCGCTGGATAGCTGAGACCGAGGTGCCCCAGGCGCTGCCGTCCGCTGCGCGCGCGATCTGGGCCGCGTCGAGCGGGGTTCCCAGGGGGACACCGAGACTGGGGTAGGGGGCGGCGCTCGGATCGATGAAGACGATCATCACGTCCTCGCGCTCGAACGATGCCCAATCGATGGTGAACCGATAGCGCACCCGGAGCGAGCGACCGTCATTCCAGGTGTCGATCGACGCCGTGAGCGGAACGACGTGCGCGTCGAAGTAGGGAACATCGATTCCGCTGCGCGCGATGACGAGTTCTCGCCAGATAGGGAGGTAGGTCTGGCACTCGGGGGCGGTCGAAGCGCACAACGACAGCAATGACGCTGACTCCGAAGGCAGGGTCGTCCGCGCCGGGGGAGCGGGCGCCTCTGAGCAGGCAGCCACACCGAGTAGCGTACCGAACGCAAGCCCAACGAGAGCGACGGCTCGCCCGCCCCACGCGCGCGAGATCGAGCGATCGGGACCTGTGTTGGATGTGGGCAACGGATCTCCTGTATGTCGGTGCTCTAGCATGCAGTGGCGCAGCCCTGGAGCGCCACGCCCATGGAGCTGGGGCATGGGCGAGGCCGACGGTCCCGTCCGAGCTGCCGATCCTCGGAGTCGAACCCCATCCCGATATCACCTAGGAAACCGGTAGGCAGCGGCCGACCTGTTGACACTCGGGGCCCCTCGCGTGTCTGATAGTGGTAAGCTCCTCCGCTCTGACAGGCTGTCCGTGAGACCTTCCGCACTCCATCGCCTCGCCGTCGCCCTGGTCGCGACGACGTTCCTGTTTGGCGGTGCGGAGCATTGGTTCGGGCTCGAGACCTGCCCTCACCATGACGCCGCGTTCGTCGGCCATGGCACTTCGGACGCCGAGGACGCGGGCCACCACGCCCATCACGGCGGGTCCTCGGACGCGCCCGAGTCGGGCGGGGCGGAGCATGGGCCGTGCGACTGCATCGGGCCCTGCGCAACACCATCCCCGACCGCACTACCGGCCACGGCGTCATTCGTGGCCGCGGCGAGCTTCGAGCGCGTCGAGATCTCGGTATCTCCGCCTCGTGACTTCGTTCCGCCGCAGTTCGTACCGTTCCTCCTCCCCTACGCGCACGCGCCGCCCTCCCTCGGCTGATCTCGTGGCGCGCGCCTGACGGCGCGGCCCACGGCGCTTCGTCCAAACGCGCGTCTCCACGCATCGCGTGGGGGATCGGCGCGTCGTCAGCCAACTCATTTGGGAGGGGTTATGTACGGCATGCATCTATTCAGATCGATCGCGGGGCGGCTCCACTTCGGTGTAGCGACAGCCGCGATCGTTCTTCTCTTGGTTGGAGCTGCTATACCGGTCGCGGCACAACAAACGGCCAGTGTGAGCGGACTCGTCTCGGACCCCAACGGGGCCCCGGTCACCGGCGCGCAGGTCGAGCTGGTCAGCGTCGTGACGGCGGCTCGCACGGCCGCCACGGAGGGCACGGGGCGATACCGCTTCACCGGGCTCCCGGCGGGTGACTACACGGTTCGCATCACCGTTCCGGGCTTCCTGCCGGTCGAGCGCACGGTTGCGGTCACCGCGGCGGCCGCGGTGGTCGTGGACGTGCAGCTCGACGTGATCATGATCGGTGGCATCGTGGTCAACGCGGAGCAGCAGCTGGCGGAGATCGAAGCCCAGCGCGCGCTGACGCCGGGCGGGGTCACGATCTTGGACGTGGAGGACCTGACGCGCCGCCCCATCAACGGCCTAGCCGATATGCTGCGTTATGTGCCGGGAGTGTGGGCTGAGAGCAGCGCCGGGGCGGACGAACTATTCATGTCGAGTCGAGGCTCGAATCTGGACGCCACCGACTACGACAAGAACGGCATCAAGCTGCTTCAAGACGGCCTCCCGGTCACTTCGGCCGATGGCAACAACCACAACCGCATCATCGATCCGCTCAGCGCGAGCTACGCCGTCGTAGCGCGCGGAGCCAATGCGCTTACGTACGGCGCGAGTACGCTCGGCGGTGCCATGGATTTCATCTCGCCCACGGCGCGCAATACCCCTGGAGTGTCTGGCGTCTTCAATAGCGGCGGTTACGGTCCGTTCAACGGTCGCGTGAGCTTGGGCGCCACGAGTGGAAGCGTCGACGGTCTGGTGACGGTCGAAGGCCGGAGTTGGGACGGCTTCCGAGACCACAGCAGCCTGAAGCGGTGGGGCGTCTATGCCAACAGCGGC
>JBEBGN010000135.1:0-8782 GCA_040081395.1 Longimicrobiales bacterium | reverse complement strand
CGTCGGGGGCGCTGCGCTCCAGATGCTTCGCATCTGAGCCCGCTCCTCGGGGAGGGCACCGCACCCCGACTTCGTCCGAGCCGGCTCCTCCGGGGGCATGCCTGCCCCCTCCCTATCGCCGGCTTTGGGGGGAGCGCGCGGCACGAAGGGCGCTTGGCTCCGGACACTTCGCGTCCGAGCCGGCTCCTTCGGGGGCATGCCTGCCCCCCCATCGCCTGCATTGGTGGGAGCGCGCGGCACGGTAGTCGGTTGCGGCTCGATACGCTCGCATCCGAACGCGCTCTCAGCGGGTCTACAGGCTCAGCGCACCCGGAAGGCGCGGCGGCTGACGACGTCTTCACGTCCGGGGGTCGACAGGGTAAGGGTGACGGAGTAGACGCCGGGGTCGAGGGGAGGGAGCGCCAGGTCGAGGTGGCGGAAGACGGGGCCGGACAGGTCGGGAGCGGGCTCCTCCCAGGAAAGCGCGACCGTAGCCGGGCGAGTCGAGAGGCCGAGGAATTCGCCGAGGCGCCTCACGACGCCGCGGTCGGTGCGCTCCACGACGACCTCGAAACGGAGCGATTCGTCGCGGAAGCCGAGGCCCGATACCTCCCACGCCACGGCGAGGCCGTCGTGCGCGGCGATCTCCGGCGCGGGCAATGCATACGGCAGCGCTTCTACGAGCGACGCGGGTGCCCGCTCCGAGCGCTCCAGCAAGAGGACGTCGGACAGGTGGGCGACGTCTGCGGCTGCCGGGGGACGCTCCAAACCCAGGCGCAGCCGGCCGGCGCGCCGCTGCGCGGGGCTCCAGCTCTCCGCCGACAGGAGCCATGCCCCCGCCGGCACCTCGATCATGAGCGCACCCGTGGACAAGCCGTTCCGCCGAACTGAGACAGGTGCGCCGCCGTCGATCGGGACTGCGAAGAGGGCGATCTCGTCGGGCATGCCCACCTGGTCCCCCGCATCCATCCAGGGGCGGGGGTGATCGTGCTCGGCATGGTAGGTGGTGTCGGCAGGGAGGAAATGCGTGGCCACGACCACGAAGGTGTCCCCCCGTGGAAAGATCGCGAGCTGCGCGTCCATGGGCAAAAGCACGGGCGCGTACGGCGGCGTGTACAAACTGCGAGGGCGAACGCGGCCGGCCACGAGATCGCTGGAGGGCGCGGCTGTTGGATCGGCGAGGACCCGCCCACCCGGGAGGTAGTCCCGGCCCTCCTGCTGCTTGTGACCAGTCACGCCATACGCCGAGCCCGGCATCGACCCGGGAGTCCGCTCCCAGCCCACTTCCCATCCGTGTCGGACCGTGAGCTCCTCGAGGTCCCTTCCCCAACGCAGACGATACGGATTCCGCGCACCGTCCCGCAGCGTCGCGACGGTCCATCGCGCGAAGTGCGCTGTCATGCGGTCGTTGCCCTCGACCAGGTACAGCGGGTCCGACAGCTGCCACAGGCGATCGAGCAGGAGGTCGAGGGATCCGTCCGCGGCGGTCACACCGGTCCCCAAGATCCTCCGCGCCTCCGTGTCCACCCCCCTCTCCGGCACACGCCACTCGAGCGCGAGCTCCGGATCCATCTCGGAAAGGGCACGCTCGAACGCGGCCTCGGCCGCGGCGTACCGTTGTAGCCCGTACAACGCGAGCCCCTCCAGCGCGGCGCACCACCACGCTTGCGCACCGCAACGCCGCGCGGTCGCGAGCGCCGCGGCCCAATCGCCCCCCTCGCCCCGGTACCACACGCGCTGACCGAGAACCCACTCGTCCCTGGGAACGAGACCTTGGATCGCATCGAGACCGAGCAGGAGTTCCGCTCTCAGCTCGCGCACTTCTTCCGGTTCGGGGGTCGGGACCCACTCCCCCTCGCCGTACCAAGTGCAGAGACGACCTACGATCTCGTCGCACTCTCCCCCGCTCGAGGCGAACGTGAGCGGGAAGTACCGCTCGCGGCTGCGCTCGAAGTCGGCCTGGAGAGCGCGTGCCCGGTCGATCGCGTCCCCGGAGCCCGGGGCGATCGTCGCGGTGTCCTCGCTCGCGACGGCGACCTGCCCCGCCACGAGCCCGGGACACAGGGCGAGGCACGCACACCAGGTGACGACTCGCATGATTGGCCCGGGTGGATTCGAACCACCACTACCGGTTCCAAAGACCGGTGTCCTGCCATTAGACGACGGGCCAGCGAGACCATCCTACCCGAGCCTACCCCGCCCGTTCAAGGGCCCCGTGCATCGCAGCTTTTCCGCTACCCCTCTACGTCAGGATCGGCACGGGCATTCGCGTCAAGGTCCGCTGGGCTCGACAGGGCCACCCGAGTGCCCCGCCCAGGCTGTCGGCCGCCGCGCGCGCTGCGACCGCATCGGTAAACACACCGAATACGCTGGATCCGCTCCCGGACATGAGGACGAGCGTGGCACCGCTCCCTTCGAGCGCCCCGATCGCTCGCGATACCTCGGGGTGCGCTCTCGTGACCACAGGCTGAAAATCGTTCCTCGCGTGGGCAACCACGTCGCTCCAGGAACGCGGCTCCGGCACCGGATCCTCGTCCTGCTCCAGCTGCCGGCGCGAGGCCGCCAACGCAGCGTATGCGCCCGCGGTCGACACGTGAACAGGTGGCGATACCAGCACGAGGTCGGCGGCCGGAAGAGGTTCGAGGGGGTCCAGGCGCTCCCCACGTCCACGCCCCCTCGCCAGTGAGCTCGACCCGAGAAAGAAGGGCACATCCGAGCCCAGCTCGGTGGCCGCCTGTCCCAGCCGTGGATCGTCCATGGGCACGCCCTCGAGCGCAGCCAGGCCGATCAACACCGCTGCCGCATCCGACGAGCCACCGCCGAGGCCGGCGCCGGCCGGAATTCGCTTCACGAGCTCGATATCGACACCCTCTCGAAGCCCTATGCGCGCCGCGAATCGCTGCGCCGCGCGGTACGCCAGATTCTCCTCGGACGGCCCCACATCGAACCCGGACACGTCCAGGCGAATGCCGCTCGCCCCGAGGCGGACCGTGACTTCATCCGTCAGGTCGATCGCCTGGAAGAACGTGTCGATCTCGTGGTAGCCGTCGGGCCGCCGCGTGAGCACGCGAAGGCGCAGGTTCACTTTCGCGGGCGCGCTGATGCGCGCCATCCTGCTCACGACTCGCGGGGGGTGGGCGACAGGCCCTCGCGCTCGACCTTGTCCTCCGCACCACCGACGTCCCCGAGCGAGAACCCTAGCCGCCAAGCGTACCAGAGCCCGATGAGCGTGATCGGAATCCAACCTCCGAAGTGATAGCCGAAGGCGAAGGCCAGAGACTGCGCCTCGCTCACGCCGTACACGTCGCTGAGCGCCACGGTGGCCGAGGCGTGGAAGGTACCGAAGAATCCCGGAGCCGCGGGCAGAGCCACGCCGAAGCCCACAACCGCCTCGGTGAAGATGGCGGAGACGAATCCCGTGTCGATTCCGAACGCGAGCATGCCCAGCCAGAACGAGAGGCCATGCCATGACCAGAAGAGCAACGTCCAGGCGAACCCCAGCGCGAGCAGCTTGGGATCGCGAATGATCGCAATCGACGCGAGGAACGCGTCCAGCCCCGCGAGGACCCGTTCCGCGAAGGCCTTGGGAGCGTAACGGGCCACACGATGCGCGAAGCGCACGAAGAGTCGCGGCCAGACGGCCATGACCACGAGCGCGATCAGAACGACGACCACCGCGACAATGGCCGCCTGCAGGATCACCGAGCCGGTGCCGCTGGACAGGATGCTGTCCGACGGAAAGCTCGGCGCGAAGATCGGCAGGATGAGGAAGAGCAAGAGGACGACGCCGTCCATGAACCGCTCGACGACCAGCGTGCCGAACGCCGCGCTCGCAGTCACCGGCTCGAGTCGGCTGAGCGCATACGCGCGCGCGAACTCCCCCACCCTGGCCGGCAGGATGTTGTTCGCCATGAACCCGATCGAGACGCCGGCGAATCGGGAGCGCAGCTTCGTATCGGGTCGCACGGGCGTGAGCAGCACCCGCCAGCGCATCGCGCGCAGCAGGAAGCCGAACGTGGCGACCGCGACCGACGCGAGCAGCAGCCACCCATTCCCGAGACGGATGTTTGCCCACACCTCGCCGAAGCTCACCCCCGACAGCGCCCACCAGAGGGCGAGCACGGTGACGACGACGCCCGCGAGCGCCTTCCCCCAGTGCTTCAAGCGCGCGACCGCGCCCGTCGGATGATCTCCGACATCTCGCGTACCGCGGATTCCATCCCGGTGAATACGGCTCGCGATACGATGCTGTGACCGATGTTCAGCTCCTCGATGTCCGGGATGGCAGCGACGGGATGCACGTTCTCGTACGTGAGCCCGTGGCCGGCATGCACGGCGATACTCAGTTTGCGCGCGATGGAAGCCGCCCGGTCGAGTCGTTCGATCTGCGTGTGCCGCTCCGCACCACGCGTGTTCGCGTACTCACCCGTGTGCAGTTCCACGGCGTCGGCACCCATGTCGACGGCAGCGCGAATGGAGGCCTCGTCGGGGTCGATGAAGAGGGAGGTTCGGATTCCCGCGTCGCTCAGTCGGCGAAGCGCCGCCCGGGTGGCATCGAGCTGAGGCCCCGGAGCCAAGGCGAGCCCACCTTCGGTGGTGATCTCCTCCCGCTTCTCGGGCACCAGCGTCGCCTGCATCGGCCGCAGCTCGCACGCCAGGTCGAGGATCGCCGAGGAGGCAGCCAATTCGAGGTTCACCACCGTGCGCACAGTGCCCATGAGCAGACGCACGTCACGGTCCTGGATATGCCGACGGTCTTCGCGCAGGTGGACGGTGATCCCGTCCGCGCCCCCGAGCTCCGCGAGCACCGCGGCCCGCACGGGATCGGGTTCGTCCGTGCGACGGGCCTGCCTCACCGTCGCCACGTGATCGATGTTCACATAGAGCCGCATGGGCTTCGCCACGATCGGGGATCGTCCTTCGATGCTACCGCAGGCCGGAAGATAACGAGAGTGGGTGGCGCGAGTCGCGAGCTAGGACAGCTCTTCGACTCTGATGCCGGGTCGGGCCAGAAGGCGCCCGAGGAGCGGCTTCGGGACCCACACCGTGAGCGCGATTTCCGAGTCCACGTCCCGGCGCCCCACGACCTCTCCCTCGCGGTAGAGGGCCGCCATCGCCTCCCCATCTTCGACCGGCACATGCACGATGACGTGGGCCAGCCTGGCCAGCATCCGCGACTTGAGAACGTCGCGAAGCGCATGCAGGGTGCGATCGTCCAGCGCAGACACGAACACCGAGGGGGATGGTTCGACCACCTCGATGCGCTGGCGCAGCGCCTGTTCCTCGGCGTGCGTGAGCCGGTCGACCTTGTTGAAGACCAGAATGGTGTCCTTCTCGGACAGCCCCAGGTCCGCGAGAACCTCGTTCACCACGTCGAAGTGCTCTTCCCAGTCCGAGTGGGACGCGTCGACGACGTGCAGGAGGACGTCCGCTTCGCTCGCCTCCTCCAGTGTGGAACGGAAGGATGCGACCAGGTCGTGCGGAAGCTTCCTGATGAACCCGACCGTGTCGGTGACGAGCGCTTCGTGCCCAGCGCCGAGCGAGACGGCGCGGGTGGCCGAGTCGAGGGTCGCGAAGAGCCGATCCTCGACGAACAGATCGGCACCGGAGAGGGCTCGCAGTAAGGAGGACTTCCCCGCATTCGTGTAGCCGACCAGCGAGGCGCGGAAGCGGTCGCTGCGGCCATGGCGCTGCACCGCGCGCGCGGTCGTCACGTCGCGCAGCTTCCGCTTCAGTTCGCTGATGCGTTGCCCGATGAGCCTGCGGTCGGTCTCGATCTGCGTCTCACCCGGGCCGCGGAGACCGATGCCGCCGCGCTCACGCGACAGGTGGGTCCACATGCGCTTCAGGCGCGGAAGCAGGTACTCGAGCTGGGCGAGCTCGACCTGCATCTTGGCTTCCTTGGAGCGAGCGCGGGTGGCGAAGATGTCGAGGATGAGCTCCGAGCGGTCCATGATGCGCACGCCGAGGAGTTCCTCGAGCCCCTTCCCCTGCGCCGGGCTCAGGTCCTCGTCGAAGATCACCAAGTCGGCGCCCTTCTCCTTCACCAGCGCGGCAACCTCCTTGGCCTTCCCCTCGCCGATGTAATAGCGGGGGTGACGCTCGGAGATGCGCTGCACGACGGTTCCCACGACGTCGCACCCGGCGGTGTCCGTGAGGCGGGCCAGCTCTTGGAGGTGCTCATCCGCGAGCCGCTTCGGTAGCTCGCGATCAGGGGCTCCGACCAGGACGGCCCGGTCCACCGGGGTCCGAAGATCGATCAATTCCGTAGGGATCCCACTACCTCCGTGCTTGCCCCGTCTCGCGCGCCGAACGAACGATAGTCAGGGCGCGCGCTCGCGAGAACCCGCCGGGCGATCCGTGCGGGCCCCGTCTTCGGACCCGGCTGCAGAGGCGCCCCGCCGCCGTTCTGCCCAGCGGGCCAGCCGCTCGGCAATCGCGGTCTCGGCACCCGCCGCGCCCGGTCGGTAGAACACCGTCCCGCGCAACTCATCCGGGAGATACTCCTGCCTCGCCACCCCACCTTCCTCGGACGGATCGTAGCGATAGTCACGCCCGTATCCGAGCTCCTTCATGAGGCTCGTCGGCGCGTTGCGGATGTGGAGCGGCACCGGCGCCCCGGGAGTCTCGCGCGCTTTGGCGAGCGCTGCCCCCCACGCCTCGTACGCCCGATTCGATTTAGGTGTCGTGGCGAGGTAGATCGCCGCTTCGGCCAACGCGAGCTCTCCCTCGGGAACGCCGAGAAAGTGGAACGCGTCCTTGGCTGCCACCGCGACCTGAAGCGCGGCCGGGTCCGCGAGGCCGATGTCCTCCATGGCCATGCGCACGAGCCGCCGTGCGATGTAGAGCGGATCCTCGCCGCCGTCGATCATACGCGCGAGCCAGTAGAGGGCCCCGTCCGGATCGCTGCCGCGCACCGCCTTGTGGAGCGCCGAGATGAGGTTGTAGTGCTCCTCGCCCCCCTTGTCGTAGGTGGCGAAGCGGTGCTGGAGTGCCTCACGCGCGACGGCTTGCGTGACGCGACCGCCGGCGCCCGCCAGCGCGCCCGCGGCCTCGAGGACGCCGAGGGCGCGTCGGGCGTCGCCGTCGGCCGCCACGGAAATGAAGTCGAGCGCCTCGGAATCGACGGCGAGTCGTTCGGCACCCAGCCCGCGCTCTTCGTCCGCCACCGCCTCTTCAAGGATCGAGCGGACCTCAGCCGGCGCGAGAGGATTCAGCACGTACACCGGCGCGCGTGACAGCAGCGGGCGCACGACCTCGAACGAGGGGTTCTCGGTCGTGGCACCGATGAGTACGATCGTGCCGCGCTCGACGTGTGGTAGGAACGCGTCCTGCTGAGCCTTGTTGAAGCGATGGATCTCGTCGCAGAACAGGGTGGTACGCCGGCGCGTGGTCCGCAGACGCTCGTCGGCCTCCGCGATGATCTCGCGCACGCGAGCGATCCCTTCGGTCACCGCGCTGAGCGACACGAATACGGTCCCACTCTCTGCGGCGACCAGCCGGGCCAGCGTGGTCTTTCCGCTCCCCGGTGGACCCCAGAGGATCATGCTCGCGGGCCTCCCCGCTTCGATCATGGCCCGGATCGCCTTACCGGGGGCCAGCAGGTGCTGCTGGCCCCGGAACTCCGCGAGCGAGCGCGGTCGCATACGAGCCGCGAGCGGCGCCGAGCTCGCGGGCCGCTCCGACTCGACGGAGGGGGTCGGGTCACTCCTGCCTCGACCGGCCGCCGACGCGCCGAACAGGTCGAGATCAGCCACCCGCGCTCTCCCCTTTGGGGAACTTCGCTTGGGCGAACTTCGCTTCGGCCAACTCCCCTTGGGCGATCTCCTGGGCGCGGTCCGCGAGCAGGCCGCGCTGATTCCTTGTCGGGTCGTCCAACACCCAGTCGAGGAGTGCGGCGAGAATCTGCCCGAAGTGCGGGCCAGGCTTCAGACCCAGGGCAATCAACGTGCGACCGTCGATCGCCAAATCCCCGACGGCGAGGGGCGGTGCGGAGGCGCGTACTCGCTTCGCCCGCCGCCACGCTGCAACCACCGACTCCGCGCGCGTCGCTCCGCCACGGGTTCGCTCCGCACGCGCCCGGGCGAGATCGAGACGCGCGAGCGCGGGCAGGCGGTCGGGTCCACTCGCGCTCAACCAACGGCGGAACGCGGAGTTGGTCGCGTCGGGGTCGGGGAGCGGAGCGGCTGAGGCCCGATATGCGGCCTCATCCACCTGTGCGTTTGAGAAGCGTAGGCGCAGTAGGAGCGCTGCGACATCGTGGGCCGTCAATGGTCGCACGAGCGCGGCCAGTCTGAGCATGTGCCGACCGCGGGGCAACGTATCGAGCGTTGCGAGCGCGAGCGTCCAAGGGTCGTGGCCGGCCACGGCATCCGCGGCCACGCGGCGCAGAGCTTCCAGCTCCGGGTACAGCATGGCCAAGGCCCCCGCATCGGCATACAGGCCGAGTGCGCGTGAGGGCACGGGGTCCGCTTCGAGCACCTTCACCAACTCGTCACGGATGCGCTCCGCCGAGAGGGAGGTGAGGTGTCCCGCGAGGGCGCGCAGCGAGTCCCACGTCTCATGCTCGATCTCGAGCTGAAAGCGGCCCGCGAACCGGAGCGCCCGCAGGATACGCAGGTAGTCTTCGCGAAAGCGCTCCTCCGCTCGCCCCACGGTTCGCAGCACGCCGCGCTCCATGTCCGCGACGCCACCGAACGGATCGCGGAGCTCCCGGCGGAGCGGATGCCACGCGACGGCGTTGATGGTGAAGTCGCGACGCGCGAGGTCCTCGTCGATGGTGTCCGCGAAGGCGACCACGGCA
>JBEBGN010000292.1:0-2251 GCA_040081395.1 Longimicrobiales bacterium | reverse complement strand
TTCCCCTGAGAGACTGGCTCGAGGCCGCTGTCGCCCCACCACTCGTACGGCGTGTCGCGATATCTCCCGCGGTGGCTGCCGAAGTCGCGGCGCTGCCCGATTCCTTCCACCGCGATCCCGCGGATAGGATCCTGGTCGCTTCGGCTCGCGTGACGGGTTCGACCCTCGTGACTCAGGACCGCCGCATCGTCGACTCGGGACTCGTGCCGACGATCTGAGGTGTGCCGGCGTCCGAAAGGCGTATCCATCCTGACCGATGGCGCCATGGCCCTCGGCTCCCGACCCGCGCATTCTTTGACATGCATATGCATGTTCGGCATACTTTCGGTATGCGTACCACAGTCGAGCTCTCCGATGACCTCAGGGCGAGGCTCCTCGACCTGGCGGCTCGGCGCGGCGAGAAGGGGTTCTCCGCGCTCGTCGCGGAAGCGGTCGAGTTGTACCTCGAGGCCGAAGAACGTCAGAAGGCCCGACGTGAGCGAGCCCAGACGCTACTCGGGACTCTGAGCGACGGGGAGGCCGGGGAACTCGAGGAGTCGGTTCGTGCGCTGCGCGGGACCTGGAGATGATCGTCGCCGATACCGACGTGCTGATCGATGCGCTGAATGGTCGCGAGCCCGCGCGAGGCCGCATCTGGACCGAACTCGGCTCGGGGCACTTGGCCACGACGTCGATATCTGCTTTCGAACTCCGGAGCGGCGTGAAGTCAGCCGAGGCGGCCGAGAAAGTGGAGGGCCTGCTCGCCGGCGTCTCGATCCTCCCCTTCGATGAACTGGCCGCCTCCCGGGGTGCGGATGTGCGCCTGAAATTGGAGGCATCGGGTAGCCGTATCGGAATGGCAGATTACCTGATTGCGGGCATCTGCCTGGCGCACTCTGCCGCATTGCTCACTCGCAATGCTCGACACTTCGAGCGCGTCCCTGGACTGACCCTCGTGCGGTGGGAGTCCCCGTCCCCAGACTAGGGGCATCAGAACGCTCCGCGGTAGTGCGGCTGCACGTGGATGATCAGCGCAACCGCGCTGACCAGGATCGAGGCGTGTGTGACCAACAACCCGACGGTCCGCGTCGTGCTCAGCTCATGCACCTCGATGGAGCGCACGTCGCTGGTGGCCACGCGGACCGCCTCACCGAACTCCGACGTACCGATGATCGAGTCGGGGCGGATGAGCGCCGAGGTCATGGTGAGCTGTTGGTCCGTCATGAGCGTCAGGCGCGTCGTGCGCGCGAACGCCTCGCCACTGGGCGCCACGGGCATGGGACGCCAGGTCTGACACGCGGCGAGCGCGAAGAGGAGGCAACAAGCGACGGCTCGCGAGAAGAGTCGAGAGGTCATGGGCGACTCAGAAGCCGAGGCCGGCGGTCAGGGTGAGGGCAGGGACGAACTTGAGATCCTCGCGTGCTTCCGTGCTGGACACGAGCATCGTCAGCGCTTGGGCACGCAGGTCGGCGTTGTCGTGCAAGCGCAGGCCGATGCCGACGTTGACCATCGATCCGAGCACGATGCCGTCCTCCGTGTTCGAGAACCCTCCGCCGGGGAGCGGGGGGCCTACGGCGGTATCCCCCGGACTCTCGATCGTCCAGTCGACGTCGAGGGCGCCGAGGCCGACGCCCAAGAGCAGGTACGGTGCGCGCGACTCCGGCGAGTGCATGAAGAGGTAGTTGGCCATCAGGCCCAGACCGGCCACGCTCGTCTGCTCACGGTACTCGTTCACGCGGCTGTTCCGAGTCCGACGGTAACGCTCCGCGCTGCCAGCGCCGAAGACGCCGATCGCCAACTCGGCAGAACCCCCATCTCCGAAATCGTTGATCTCGATCTGAGCCGAGTAGGCGAGCTCGCCGGTGGTGTCCATGCCCACTCCACCACGGATCCCACGCATCGACCCCTGGGCAGAAGCGTCGTGGGGCGCGCCGAACGTGACCCACGACGCGGCGATCGCGAGCGCACCTATCCGAAGGAACCGGCGGGGCATGGAGACCTCGGCCTGGGGGGGAATCCATGCTTGACCCACTCGGGGGGAGGGATGTTGATACGGGCGAGGCGAGGGCCTACTCCCCCTTCCGTCCTCCCAACGCCTCCAGCAGCATCGGGATCAACCCCCCGAACGCGCCGTTGCTCATCACGAGCACCAGGTCCCCTGCGAGAGCTCGGTTCGCGACCAAGTCGACGATCGCGGGCACGTCCGCGAGCGCGCTCGCCTCGACGCCGCGTGCCTCGATGCCTCGCACCACGGCTTCCACATCGAGCCGCT
>JBEBGN010000134.1:0-8821 GCA_040081395.1 Longimicrobiales bacterium | reverse complement strand
GTCGCCCTCCGGCCCCGTCCGGCAGCGTGGCGAACATGTGAATGGTGGCGCGACGAACGTTGGCCCACTCGCCCATGAGGTCGTCGAGCGCTCGGTCGTTCGCGTTGGAGTGCGCCGCCCATTCGTCCTGTTCCATCGAGGGCAGGTCCACGCCGTCGGCACGCGCGATGGCGATCGCACGGAACGCGAACACTCGCTCGACGTCGACGAGGTGACCGATCACCTCGCGGATGCTCCACTTGTCCGGCGCGTAGCGGTAGGTCTCGCGCTCGAGTGACACGCCCTGGAGTAACCGGAGCGTCTCACCGAGCTGATACGTGAGCGTGTCCACGATGGCGCCGTCGGGCACGAGGTCGATGTAGCGGCTGAAGTAGGGCGCATACTCGCTCGCTTCCGGCCGCCGCAGGTCGGCGCTCATCGACTCGCTCCCGCCCCGTCCAGCTCTTCGAGGGTCCGCGTCGATGGAGCGCGCTCGCGCTGGAGCCGGCGGGCGACCGCTTCCGCCTCGCGCATGACGCGCAGGATATTCTCGCCAGCCAGCTTGGCGAGGTCGCTTTCGCTCCACCCTCGTCGCACGAGCTCGGCGAGTAACTCCGGGAACTTCGACACGTCCTCGAGGCCCACCGGCACACGAGGGATGCCGTCGAAGTCCGAACCGAGCCCGACGTGATCGACGCCGGCGATCGCCGCAACATGCTCGATGTGGTCGGCCACGGTCGCGATGGTCGCGACCTCCCTCGACGTCAGGAAATCCGGATAGAACACGACCATCACCACCCCCCCGTTTTCTCGTACGCGACGCAGCACTTGGTCGGGCACGTTGCGCGGGTGATCGTGGATCGCGCGAGCACCGGCGTGGGACCAAATGATCGGCGCCTCCGTCGCGTCCAACGCGTCGTTCATGGAATCGGGAGACGTGTGCGCGACGTCGACCAGCATGCCGAGCCGGTTCATCTCGCGCACCACTTCCTTGCCGAACTCCGTCAGGCCGCCGTGCAGACGCTCGCCGGATGCGGCATCCGCCCATGGCAGCGACGTGTTGTGCGTGAGCGTCATGTACCGGACGCCCAGGCCGTGGAACGCTCGCAGCGCCCCCAGGGAGTTCTCGATCGCGTGCCCGCCCTCCATGCCGAGAAGCGACGCGATGCGGCCGGAGCCGAAAATGCGCTCCACGTCGGAAGCATCGAGCGCGAGCTCGAAGACGTCCGGATGGCGGTCGATCATCTGGCGCGCGATGTCGATCTGCTCGAGCTGACGCTTGGCAAGCCCCTCCCCCAGCGAATCGAAGGGGATGTACACCGACCAGAACTGGCCACCCACCATACCCGCCCGCATCCGCGGGATGTCGGTGTGGAAGGGCGTCCGCGCCCGCAGGTCGTGCGCGGGGGCCGATACGTTTCCGGAGGCGGCTGCGCTCTCCCAGATCGCGAAGGGTAGGTCGTTGTGCCCGTCGATCAGAGGTGTGCTCGTGAGCACTCGGCGCACGACCGCCATCGGGTCGTTCTGCGCCCGAGCGTTCGTCGGCGCCGCTGCAACCACCATCAGCAGGAGCGACGCCGCACGGATCATCGCCCGGCCAGAGCGGGCCACCTCTTCCGCTCGTACGCGCCGATATCGCTCTCGTGCTGGAGCGTGAGCCCGATGCGATCGAGTCCCTGCGTCAGGCACATCCGGCGGAAGTCGTCGAGCTTGAAGCGCGCCACCACGCCTTTCGCGTCCGACACCGTGCTTTGGGCCACGTCGACGGTCAGTCGGAGTGGGGCCTCGACCTCAGCACGAGCGAGTAGGGTGGCGATGTCGGCGGCGGGCACTTCGAGCGCGGCGATGCCGTTCTGGTCGGCGTTCTCGCGGAAGATGTCCGCGAAGCTGGGCGCGAGCACGACGCGGATGCCGTAATCGCGAAGGGCCCAGGCCGCGTGTTCGCGCGACGAACCGCAGCCGAAGTTCTCGCGCGTTATCAGGATCGACGCGCCGTGGTACACGGGCTGATTCAGCACGAAGTCCCCACGCGGCGAGCCGTCGGGATTCATTCGCCAGTCCCAGAACAGATAGGGACCGTAACCCGTGCGCTCGATGCGCTTGAGGAACTGCTTGGGAATGATCTGGTCCGTATCGACGTCCGCGCGGGCCAGCGGAACGGCGACGCCCGTGTGCACCTTGATCGGCTCCATGGTGGTGCTCCTAGCTCCCCAGTGCGCGAGGATCGGTGAAGTGGCCAGCGACCGCGGCGGCCGCTGCCATGGCCGGGCTCACGAGATGCGTGCGCCCACCCCTGCCCTGCCGCCCCTCGAAGTTCCGGTTCGAGGTGGACGCACAGCGCTCGCCCGGCAGTAGGATGTCGGGGTTCATGCCGAGGCACATGGAGCACCCTGCCTCGCGCCACTCGAATCCAGCTGCCTTGAAGACGCGGTCGAGCCCCTCGGCCTCGGCCTGTCGCTTCACGGTCGCCGACCCCGGGACCACCATCGCATGCACGCCCTTCGCGATCCGCCGGCCTTCGACGATTCGAGCGGCCTCGCGCAGGTCGCCAATGCGGCCATTCGTGCACGAACCGATGAAAACACGGTCGATGCGGACGGATTCGATCGGCACGCCGGGCTCGAGTCCCATGTAGTCGAGCGCACGGCGCGCGCCTTCCCGGGTAGCCGCGTCCGGGAAGGACTCGGGCTCGGGAACCGAGGCCGAAATAGGGATCACCATGCCGGGATTCGTCCCCCAGGTGACCTGGGGCTCGAGCTGGGTGACGTCGATCTTCACCGTCTTGTCGAAGGTGGCGCCGGGCTCGGTGGCCAGGGCGCGCCACTCGACGGCGAGCTTCTCCATCTCGGCGTCGGTGGGACCCAACTCACGGCCACGCAGATAGGCGATGGTCTTGTCGTCGGGTGAGATCATGCCGGCGCGAGCACCCGCCTCGATCGACATGTTGCAGACCGTCATGCGCTCTTCCATCGACAGCGCGCGAATGGACTCCCCTGTGTACTCGACCACGTGGCCGCCCCCACCCGAGACGCCGATGTGGCCGATCACGGAGAGGATGAGGTCCTTGGCGGTCACGCCTGCGGGCGGCGTACCCTCGAGCCGCAACTCCATCGAGCGAGGTCGGCGCTGCTGGATGCACTGCGTCGCCAACACGTGCTCGACCTCGGACGTGCCGATGCCGAACGCGAGCGCGCCGAACGCGCCATGCGTCGACGTGTGGCTATCGCCACACACGATGATCATGCCCGGCCGCGTGAGACCCAACTCGGGTCCGATCACGTGGACGATGCCCTGTCTGGGATCGTGGATGTCGAGCAGTCGCACGCCGAAGCGCTCGGCGTTCTCGCGGAGCACCTCGAGCTGTCGCTTCGACAGTTGATCGAGGATCGGAAGTGACCGATCGGTCGTGGGAACGTTGTGGTCGACCGTCGCGAAGGTCAGCTCCGGGCGGCGTACCTTTCGTCCCGACAGGGCGAGGCCCTCGAACGCCTGTGGCGACGTCACCTCGTGCACGAGGTGCAGGTCGACATACATGAGGTCCGGTTCGCCGTCGCCGGCCCGGACCAAGTTCCGCTCCCAGATCTTGGCCACCAGGGTCTTTGCCGACTTCGCGGCCGACTTCGCTGCGGACTGCGATCCGCCGTTCTTATCGCTCATGGAACCGCCTGTTCGTGTTCATCGCCTGTTCATTCTCACTTCGCCGCCTGGGCGACCGCGTTCGCGAAGTCCTTCGTCGACGTGCGCGCACCACCAGGGCCCGCCACGTCCGCGGTGCGGAGTCCGTCCGCCAGGGCCTTGCTCACGCCACGCTCCACCGCGGCTGCCTCGTCGTGCATCCCGAAGCTGTACGAGAGCAGGAGCGCGACCGAGCGGATGGCCGCGATCGGGTTGGCGATCCCCTTACCCGCGATGTCGGGCGCGGAGCCGTGCACTGGCTCGTACAGCCCGACCTTGCCCCCCACGCTGGCGGAAGCGAGCAAGCCCAGCGATCCGCACATCGCCGACGCCTCGTCGGAGAGGATGTCCCCGAAGAGGTTCTCCGTAAGGATGACGTCGAAGCGCTTGGGAGCGGTGACGAGCTCCATCGAGGCGCGGTCCACGAACATGTGATCGACCGCAACGTCGGGGTACCCTTTGGCCACTTCGTCGACCACCGCGCGCCAGAGCTGCGACACCTCGAGGACGTTCGCCTTGTCCACCGACGTGAGCTTCTTGCGCCGGCCGCGCGCGAGCTCGAACGCGACCTTGGCCACCCGCTCCACCTCGTGTCGGGTGTAGACGAGCGTGTTGACCGCGCGGTCGGCTTCTTTACTGCGGGGCTGCCCGTAATACAGGCCGCCGGTCAGCTCGCGCACGATCACCATGTCGCACCCCGAAGCGATCTCGCGCTTGAGGGCCGACATGTCGACCAACTCTTCGTCGACGCGGGCGGGCCTGAGATTGGCGAAGCAACCCAGCTCGGAGCGCAGCTTGAGCAGCGCCGCTTCGGGACGCTTGCCGGGCAGCAGCCCGTCCGCCCGCGGATCGCCGACCGCACCCAGGAAGACCGCGGGCCCCCGACGGCACGCCTCGAGCGTCGCGTCGGGGAGCGGTGTGCCGGACTTCTCGTATGCGCACCAGCCGACCTGGTGCTCCTCGAGTGTCAGTTGATGGCCGAAGCGCTTGGCGACCTCGCCCAATACGAACATGGCGGCGGCCGTGACCTCCGGCCCGATACCGTCACCGGGCAGCGAAACGATGTGCAGCTTACTCAAACCCTATACCCCCCAAGAGTCGGACGTGGCCGCCAGGTGGCTCTCTTCGAGCGCCCGGGCTGCCGCCGCCTTGTTGACCGCGTGAATGAGTGCCTCGGCCGAAGCGCGCACCACGTCGGTGTGCGCCCCCCGGCCGGTGAACGTGTGTCCGTCGACGCGCGCCTCGATGGCCACCTCGCCCACCGCGTCCTGTCCCGGTGTCGCAGCGCGAATGGTGAAACGTTCTAGGACGACGCGGTAGTCCAGCACGGACTCGACCGCTGCGAACGCCGCGGCGATGGGTCCATCTCCCTTGGCTCGACCTGCCAGGGTCTTGCCCCCAGTGGCGATCTCGATGCTCGCATCCGAGATCTCGCCGCCGCAGTGCACGTCGAGCGACACCAGATGATAGAGCTCCGGCACGTCCTCCATCACCCCGTGGTGCAGGATGGAGATCAGGTCCTCGTCGAGCACCGTCTTCTTGCGATCGGCCAGGGCCTTGAAGTCGCGGGACACGCGCTTCAGTTGCTCGGGCGTGAGCGTGTATCCCAGCGCCTCGTACCTCTGCTCCAGGCCGTGACGACCCGAGTGCTTGCCGAGCACCAACTCGGTGCCGGGGGCACCGACCATCTCTGGCGTCATGATCTCGTAGGTGCGGCGGTCGTTGATCATGCCGTGCTGATGGATGCCCGCCTCGTGCGCGAAGGCATTCCGCCCGACGATCGCCTTATTGGGCTGCGGCTCGATTCCGGTCAGGTAGGAGAGCAGCCGGCTCGTGCGATAGATGCGTTCGGAGCGGACCCCGGTCTCGTAGCCCAGGGTTTCGCGACGCACCATCAGCGCCATCACGACCTCTTCGAGCGAGGCGTTGCCGGCTCGCTCGCCGATGCCGTTGATCGTGCACTCCACCTGGCGCGCGCCAGCGCCCACTGCGGCGAGCGAGTTCGCCACCGCCAGTCCCAGGTCGTCGTGACAATGCGTGGAGAGCACGCACTTCGCGAGATCCGGTACTCGGCTGGCCAGCGTGCGGAAGGTGTGGTCGATCTCGTGCGGCATCGCGTAGCCGACGGTGTCCGGAATATTGATCGTACCCGCTCCCGCCGCGACCGCGACGCGCACGACTTCGGTCAGGAAGTCGAGGTCGCTGCGCATCGCATCTTCGGCGCTGAACTCGACGTCGTCGGCGTACCCGCGCGCGATCTCGACCGCCTCGGCCGCCTGCGCCAGGCACTGCTCGCGCGTGATGCCGAGCTTGCGGGCCAGGTGGATGTCCGATGTCGCGATGAACACGTGGATGCGCCCTTTGGCCGCCGGCTCCAGCGACGCCGCCGCGCGCTCGATGTCGTTGCGGGTGGACCGCGCCAGCGCCGCGATCGTCGGCCCCTTCACCTCACGCGCGATGGCGAGGATCGATTCGGCGTCCTCCGCGGAGCTCGCGGCGAACCCGGCCTCGAGCACGTCCACGCCGAGCTCCGCGAGCTCGTGCGCGAGCCGCAGCTTCTCCGGGGCCGTCATGCTACACCCCGGCGATTGCTCGCCGTCTCTCAGCGTCGTGTCGAACACCGTGATGCGGGCCATCGTGGTCTTCCTGGTCGGGTGAACGAAAAAAGCGGCGGGCCCTATGTTGGGGCCCGCCGCCGGAAGGTCGTCTTCGGTTTCTTCTTACCTCGTCCGAACACCTTGGCAGGCCCGTGCCTCAAGCTCCGTGAGGAGCCCGAGAAGTCGGAGCGCGCCCGAAAGCAGGAGGCCGATCGCCAAGGTGTTCATCAGCATGATGCCGATTCTTACGGCTCGTTTACCTGGCGTCAAGCCCCATGAGGTCCCGCCGTCCTCGCTAGGTCGGCCCGCCGGCGCTCCCGGCGCGCCACGCCGGGAACGTTCCGAGGACCTTCAACCGGGCGGACAGGGCCCTCGCTTCCCGGATCGCCTCCACCCCGGCGGTCGCACTGCTGTGGCCGAACTCGAGGATGAACCGATAGGTCCACGGCGAGGCGGCCGGCCGTGACGCCACGTGCGAGAGGTCGAGTCCGCGCGCCGCGAAGACGCCGAGTAGCTGATGAAGCACGCCGGGTCGGTTCTCGAGTTCGGCGACGCACGCGCTCTTGAATGGACCCGCTTCGGGGTTCAGCGCCTCGGACTCTCGGGCGATGAGATAAAAGCGAGTCTGGTTGTCGTCGCGGTCCTGGAGATCGGCCTCGAGGACCTCGAGTCCGTAGCGCTCCCCGGCCCGGCGCGACGCGATCGCCGCCACGGAGGTATCACCCGACGCGGCGACCTCCGACGCGGCACCGGCAGTGTCGTAGACGGCCTGCGCGCGAATCGAAGGATGACGAGCGAAGAAGCGCTTGCATTGGGAGAGCGCCACGGGATGGGAGCGCACCTCACGCAGGCGGGCGATCTTCGAGCCGCGCACGCCGAGCAGACAGTGGCGAATGGGGATCGCCACCTCCCCCACCACGGTGACCTCTCCGGCCTCGAGCGCGTCGTAGGCTTCGGCGACGGCTCCAGCCAAGGTGTTCTCCACGGCCACCACACCCCACGGGTCCTCGCCGCTCTCGACTGCACGCACCACGGCGTCGAAGCTCTGACGTGGCACCGGCGTGGAGCCAGGCTTCAGAACGCGCACGGCTTCTTCGCTGAATGCGCCCAAGGCGCCCTGGAAGCTCGTTCGTCCCATGTCGACCATGATGGTTCAGCGTGGACGGGAAAGTCCGAGGCTCCGGATCTTCCGGTGTAGGGTTCGGGGAGACACCCCGAGGATCTCAGCCGCCAGCCCCTGGTGCCACCCTGTGCGCTCGAGAGCCTCCTGGATGGCGAGGCGCTCGAGCTCGTCCAGCTGAAGGGAGGGCAGGCTCGACGGACGTTCCGGACCCACCGCCGTGGGCGTCGATGCGAAGGACGCGCCGAGGTCGGCCGCACGGATCGTCCTCCCCTGGGCGAGGAGGGCAGCGCGCTCGATCACGTTCCGGAGCTCACGCACATTTCCGGGCCAGGCGTATCCCTCGAGGAGCGCCATCGCATCGGGCGCGACCGTCCAGGAGTCGGACTCCCCGCGACGGAACTCAGCAAGGAAGTGCCGCACCAAGAGGGAAACATCGCCCGGCCGCTCCCGCAGGGGGGGCAGGCTCAGCACCACGGCGTTGATGCGATAGAAGAGGTCCCGCCGGAACGTCTCTCGTGCGACCAGTTCGTCGAGCGGGCGATTGGTGGCCGACACGAGGCGGAAGTCGGTGGGCAGCTCCTTGGTGCCGCCTACCCTGCGGAACTGCTTCGTCTCGAGTACGCGGAGCAGCTTCGCCTGGAGCGGCTGCGCGAGGTCGCCGATCTCATCTAGGAAGAGCGTACCGCCGTCGGAGAGTTCGAGTAGGCCGATCTTGCGGGTACCGGCACCGGTGAACGCGCCCTTCTCGTGCCCGAACAGCTCCGACTCCGCCAGCGACTCGGCCACCGCAGCGCAGTTCAGCGCCACGAGCGGTTGGGCTCGCCGAGGCGAGCGCCGATGAATCTCGTGGGCCACCAGCTCTTTGCCGGTGCCCGACTCTCCTACCACGAGCACGGACACGTCGGAGGCGGCAACCTTGTCGACCAGCTCGAGCGCGCGGCGTAGGCGCGGATCCTCGCTCACGATCTCCGCGCCGCGCGCGGTCTCGCGAGCGACCACAGCCCCCAGGCGCTCGGACTTGGCGATGGCCACCCGTGCTTGCGCCGCTTTCCAGACCAGCGCGGTCAGCCGCTCGGCCTGCACCGGCTTCTCGACGAAGTCGTAGGCGCCGAGTTTCATGGCGCGCGTCGCCGTCGACACGGTCCCGGTGCCCGACACGAAGATCACCTGGGGCCGGTGCGGATCGTCGGCGATGGCACCGAGCACGTCGAGGCCGTCGAGGCCCGGCATGCTCAGGTCGAGAAGCACGACGTCGAAGACCCGTTCGCGCAGCGCGGCCAGGGCAGAGCGCCCGTCACTTACCGTGCTGACCCGGTACTCGGCCCATTCGGCCTCCTCGAGGATGCGCTCGAGTAGGACTCTCTGGTCGGGATCGTCGTCGGCCACCAGGACCGAGATCATGCGTGTGTCGCGGCTTTCCATCGCGACACTCTCACGGCGCGTGACG
>JBEBGN010000020.1:0-31590 GCA_040081395.1 Longimicrobiales bacterium | reverse complement strand
GGGGGGGACTTTTCCTTGGGGGGGACTTTTGCCGAGAGCGGTTGTGAGCTCGGACCGCGGGACCAACTCCGGGGGGGGTTCACTTCCGCCCCGCGGTCCAAGCTCGTCTTCTGTTGCATCCCCTTAGAAGCAACGGCGGTGCCACGTCGATCCGTCGACGTAAGTCATGCAATGACAACGTATTGTGAACTATGATCACGCCAGGCGAGAACGGCCTGGCTGTCCGATTCGGCCAGAGTGGCCGGACGAGGTGGCCGGGTGAGGTGACTGGCGCCCGCCACTCAGGGTGTGTGGCAGGGCCCGCGCGCCATCAAGACCCTTGTAGCCAGGGTCTCCCCGCCGTAACGATTGCCGCGTCGCACCCCCCCAGACAGGTGCAGTATTTCGTGGAGGATCTCCACGCTCGTCAGGTCCAGGATATCGGGGCGTACGTGCGAGGCCTCGAAGCGGCCCTGCGTTCCCTCCCCGCGGATCCGTCGGTGAGCACATCGATCCGGCGACTGGCACGCTCATTGGCGCACGCCGCCGATCTCTCGGGGGTTACTGAAGTCGCCGCGCGCGCACGGCAGGTCCACGGCGCGGGGGAAGGCGATCTCGAGCGCGTTACACGAGACCTCCTTGCTCACGTCGAAGGCGTGCTCGCTCCCCCACCCGATCACGACGTCGAAGTGCTCCTCGTCGAGGACAACCGCACCGTCGCGGCGACGGTCCACGGGTACCTGAAGCGGCACGCACGCCGCATCCACGTCGCGGCCAGCGCGCTCGAAGCGGAAGCCCTCCTCGCGGCCCACCCGATCGACGTCGTGGTGCTCGACCTGATCCTGCCCGACCGAGACGGCCGCGATCTCCTCATCCAGATCCGCGAAGATCCGCGCACGGCCTCGCTGCCTGTCGTGGTCCTCTCGGCCGAAGACAACGACGTGGCCCGGGCGGAGTGCCTCGCGGTGGGCGCGAGCGACTTCCTGTCGAAGCCCCCCGACCCGAAAGCACTGCGCGCGGCGGTAGCCCGACAGGTCGCGTCGGCACGCGCTGGTCGACCTGCGAACGACGGGGCGAACCGAGCGGTGGCCAGGCCCTCCGCCGAACCGCCGCGGATCCTGCTGGTCGAGGACGACATCGTGACCGCGACGCTCATCCGCCATCGCCTCGAGCGCGACGGGCTCGCCGTGTCGGGCTTCGCCAACGGAGACGACGCGTTCCAATGGGCAGAGGGGTCGGATTTCGACCTCGCCATTCTCGACGTGAAGGTTCCGGGGATGGACGGCTTCGAGCTGTTGGACCGTCTGCGCCGGATCCCGAGGCTCGCCGGTGTCCCCATCGTGATGCTCACCGGACTGGGCGGTGAGGACGACATCGTGCGGGGGCTCGAACTCGGGGCGAACGACTACATGGTGAAGCCGTTCTCACCGGCCGAGCTGCTCGCGCGCGTCCGCCGACTGGTTCGGCTACCCGAGCCCGATCTCCCTAGCCTCCCCTCCGGGGCTGTCGCCCGCTGATCGCGGATTGGGTCGCTCGCATCACGGGCATGGCCGCCACGGATCGCGGCTTCGTCCTCCTCGCCGCTTCCGTCGCGGTCCTCTTCGTATTCTCGCTCACGTTCGCGGTGCTGGCCCTGCTGCTCCGCCTTCGGAACGACCGCGTCGAACGTAGGGAGCAGCGCCTCACCGACCGTTGGGAACCGGTCATGCTCGAGGTGCTCGCGGGAGCCGCGCCCGACGCAGCCCTCACCGGTATGGTCGAGCCGCGCGATACGCGCGTCTTTCTGGGATTCCTGATCGGGTACGCCCGTCGCCTGCGCGGAGAGGAGCACACCACGGTGCGCAGGCTGGCCGCCCCGCTCCTACCTCAGCTGGCGCGGAGCCTGCGGCGGGGGAGCGCCGAAAAGCGAGGACTGGCGGTCTATCGCCTCGCGGAAGTCGGGCTCCCCGAGTATGCCGACGACGTTGCGCTCGCGTTGGACGACCCCTCATCGGGCGTAGCACTGATCGCGGCGAAGGGCCTCTTCCGCGAAGGTCTCGAGCGGCATTTTCCGGCGGTGCTCGCAGAGATTCCCCGGTTCGCACACCTGAGCCGCAGCTTCCTCTCCAGCCTGCTCGCGCAGGGGGGCGCGGGTGCCGCCCCCCTCCTGCGCGAGATTTTTTCCGATCCGTTCCGAGCTACTAAGGTGCGCGCCATCGTCGCGGATGCACTCACCCTGCTCAACGACCTCGACTCCGTCCCCATCGCCATCGAGTACCTGGAGAGGAGTCGCGACCGAGAGTTGGTGACCGCCTGCCTCCGCCTCCTTCGCCAACTCGGTCACCACGAGCAACTCGGATCCATCCGGCCGCTGGCCCGATCCGACGATGCCATCGTGCGCGCAGCGGCAGCGGGCGCGCTCGGCGCCCTCGGCGGCCGCGCCGAGGTCCCCATTCTCCAGGAAGTGCTGGACGACGAGCACTACTGGGTTTCACTCCAGGCGGCCAGGGGACTGATGGCGCTCGGTGATGTGGACACACTCAGGAGATTGGCGACCTCCTCGGGCGCGTGGGCCCTGCTCGCACGTCAGGTGCTCAGCGAATGACTCTGGGAACCTGGTTGAGTGCCGGAGGCGCGCTTCTGGACGGGTTCAACGTGCTCGTGCTCGTCTACTTCGTGGCGCTCAATTCCGTGTACCTGGGAATGAGCTTGCTGGCGTTCGGCGCTCTGCGCCGCTACGCGCTCCGCATGAAAACCGTAGACGCGGCCGAAATGATGGCGGCCACGGGCATGCCACCCGTCACGCTGCTCGCACCGGCACACAACGAGGAGGCGACGGTCGTGGAGTCGACCCGATCGTTGCTGACGCTGCGCTACCCGGACTTCGACATCCTGGTGATCAACGACGGCTCCCAAGACGGTACGCTCGAGGTTCTCGAGAAGGCGTTCGAGCTGGAGGAGGCGCCTCGAGCCCCGGTCGCGATGCTCCCGACCGCCGAGGTACGCAAGGTCATGCGCAGCCGGCGCCACCCGAACCTGTGGGTGGTCGACAAGGCCAACGGCGGCAAGGCCGACGCGCTCAACGCCGGACTGAACTACTGCCGCACACCGCTCTTCTGCGCGATGGACGCGGACAGCCTGCTCGAGCCCGATGCATTATCGCGCATCGTGCGCGTGTTCCTGGAGGACTCGTCCACCGTAGCCGCGGGCGGCGTGATCCGGATCGTGAACGGATGCAAGGTTCGGTCGGGGGTCGTCGAGGAGGTCGGCATGCCGCAGAACTGGCTCGCGCGCATCCAGGTTCTCGAGTATCTCCGTTCGTTCCTGTCGGGGCGGATGGGGTGGGACGCGCTCGACGCCACACTCATCATCTCGGGGGCCTTCGGCATGTTCCAACGCTCGGTGGTCACCGAGGCGGGGGGCTATGCGTCGGACACGGTGGGCGAGGACATGGAGCTCGTGGTCCGACTTCATCGGCACTGCCGCGAACAGGGAAGGTCGTATCGCGTCGCGTTCGTGCCGGATCCGGTGGCGTGGACCGAGTGCCCGGAGTCCCTCCGCGTGCTGGGACGCCAGCGCGATCGCTGGCAACGCGGGCTCGTCGAGTCGATGTGGCGGCACCGTGCCATGCTCCTGAATCCGAGGCATGGGAAGGTCGGGATGCTCGCCTTTCCCTACTTCTTCTTCCTCGAGGTCTTCGGTCCTATTATCGAAGGCCTCGGGTACGTCACGTTTCTCGCTGCGGTATTCCTGGGGCGAGCCTCGATGCCATACGTCATCGCTTTCCTCGCGGTCGCCTTCGCACTCGGCATTGCGCTTTCGTTCGCTGCGGTCGGCCTCGAAGAATTGAGCTTCCGCAGGTATCCACGCTTCCGTGACGTGGTGAAGTTGCTCGTCGTCGCGGCGGTCGAGAACATCGGCTACCGGCAGCTCTCCACCTACTGGAGGATCCGCGGGATGGTCTCGAAGATGGGAGGTGGCCACGCCTGGGGAGCCATGGAGCGCCGGGGCTTCCGCGCGACACCGTCGAGCGCCCCGTGACCGGAACCACACCCCCCTATCGGGAGCTCGCCGAGAACGGCCTGGGGCTCGTGTGCGTCCACGACCTAGCTGGCGTGCTGGAGTGGGTGAATCCCGCGGCGGCGGACCTGCTCGGCCGCGTGCCTGCCGAGATGGTGGGCCGGAACCTGACCGAGTTCATGCTCGACCCCGGCCACATTGCTCGATACCTCGAGCAGATCCGGGAGCACGGAGAAGAGCACGGATGCGTCGAGGCCCGTTCCAAGAACGGACAGGTTCGGAAGCTGCGCTTCCACAACACGCTCATCCGGACCGCGGATAGGACCCCGTACGTGATCGGTCACGCTCAGGACGTGACCACGATCATCACGGAGGCCGAGAAGGACCGTCGGGCCGCCGAAGCCACAGAGCACTACTACCAGATCAGCCCGGACCTCGTCTGCCGCATCGACCTCGGCGGACGATTCGCGAAGGTGAACCCGGCCTTCGAACGGCTCCTGGGATACGCGCCCGAACGCGTGCTCGGACGCCCCATGACCGACTTCGTCCACCCCAGCGAGGCCGAACTCGTTCGCAGCGCGCTGACCGCGCTGGCAGAGGGCGGAACTCAGGCGCGTTTCGAGGCGCGTTGTCGGGAGGAGAGCGGAGCCTACCGGTGGCTCCAGTGGGATACGGTCTCCTATTCCGAGCGCGGCTTCATCTACGCCACGGCCCGCGACGTCACGGAGATCCGCGCGCGGGCCGACGAGCTCGAACGCGCCAAGATCGTGGCGGAGCGAGCCAACCAGGCTCGGGGCGAGTTCCTGGCGAATGTGAGCCACGAGATCCGTACGCCGATGAACGGCATCATCGGCATGACGGAGCTGGCCCTCGACACCCCACTGACCGACCAACAGCGCGAGTACCTCCAGATGGTCCAGGGCTCGGCGCTCGCGCTGCTGGACGTGATCAACAGCGTGCTCGACTTCTCGAAGATCGAAGCCGGCAAGATGCAGATCGAGGCCATCGATTTCACCTTGCGGGATACGCTCACCGGCGCGCTCAAGCCCCAGGCGCTGGTTGCGAACCGGAAGGGCGTGGAGCTGCTCTACGACGAGGGACCCGGCATGCCGGAGCGTCTGCGCGGCGACCCGGGCCGGCTCCGGCAGGTCCTGGTCAACCTCGTCGGCAACGCGGTGAAGTTCACGGAGGTGGGCGAGGTCCGCTTGACCGTGCAGCGGGTCCAGGAAGTCGAGCGCGGAGTCGCCGTCCGCTTCGAGGTTTCGGACACCGGCATCGGCATTCCCGCCGACAAAATCCAGTCGATCTTCGAGGCGTTCGCACAGGCCGACGGGAGTACGAGCCGTCGCTTCGGAGGCACCGGGCTAGGGCTCTCCATCGCCTCGGGGCTGGTGAGCATGATGGGTGGCAAGATCGAGGTGGAGAGCGAAGAAGGGGTCGGGAGCACGTTCAGCTTCACCCTCCCCTTCGGACACGGGCAGCAAGCCGCCCGTCCGCCGCACCTGCCGTCGACCGAGCTGCGCGGACTGCGCGTCCTGGTCGTCGACGACAACGCGACGAACCGGCGCATTCTGGACGGGTTCCTCGGTCGCATGGGTATGCATGCGAGCTGCGTGTCGTCGGGTACCGAGGCGCTCGCGGCGCTGGGCGCTGCCCACGGGCGCGGCGAGCCGTTCGACATGACGATCCTGGACGTGCACATGCCCGGGATGGATGGTTTCGAGGTCGCGCGCCAGATCCGCGCCGATGCTCGCTTCGACGACCTCGTGCTCGTCACGATCACCTCCGCGGGCCGCCCAGGAGACGGCGCGCTCTGCGAGCAACTGGGGATCTCCTCCTACCTGCTCAAGCCCATCACGCCGACCGAGTTGCGCGACGCCATCCAACTGACGCTGGCGCGCGAGCACGAGGAACCCAGCCAGGCCAACCTCGTCACCCGCCACTCGCTGCGAGAGGCCTGGGAGTCTCTGCGCGTGCTGCTCGCCGAGGACAACCAGGTGAATCAGCGCCTCGCGGTAGCGGTGCTCGAACGGCTGGGCCATCAGGTCCAGGTCGCCAAGAACGGTCGCGAGGCGCTCGATCTGCTCGACAAGTTCTCGTTCGACCTAGTGCTCATGGACGTGCAGATGCCTGAGATGGGAGGCGTCGAGGCCACGCAGGCGATCCGCAAGCGCGAGGCCGAGCGGGGCGGGCACATCCCCATCGTGGCGATGACGGCGCACGCCATGGCCGGCGACAAGGAGCGTTTCCTGCAGTCCGGCATGGACGAATACATCTCGAAGCCGATCAGCCAGGAACGCCTGCGAGAGGTCGTGCGGAGCCTCGGACGCCCCACCCCGACAGGAGGGGGGAGAAGCTCCTCCGGGACCACCGCGTCCAGCGCAACAGCCGGTGGCGGAAAGACGGCACCCCCGCGTCCCCTCCCGTTCGACCGGGAGGCACTCATGGCGCGTGTCGAGTCGGACATCGACCTGCTGAGCACGCTGGTCGGTGTGTTCAAGGCCGACCGACCCAAGCTCATGTCCGACATCGAAGAGGCGCTGCTCGCGGGGGATGCCGTGGCGCTGGCGGACACAGCCCATACTATGAAGGGCGCGCTCAGCGTCTTCGGCGTCGAACCGGCCCGAACGCTCGCCGAAAAACTGGAGATGGCCGGCAAGTCTGGGCGTGTGGATGGCGTGCGCGGCGTCTACGAGGAGTTGGAGCGCGCCATCGTCGTGGCCGAGGACGGCCTCGAAGCCCTTCTCGGGGAGCTGGTGTAGAACGCTCCCGACCGGCAACGGAACAAGTAAGAGAGGAGTCACATGCGCTTCGCCCACGTATCGGGGTCCACGTCCACCGCGGTGTTCGCGGCGCTCGCCCTCACGGCAGTCGGCTCCGAAGCACAGGGCCGCGACCAGCGGCAGCCGACGATCCCTCCTCCAAGCATCACGGAGTACCGTCCGCGCTCGACCCTGGTCGTTCCCGAGCACGAGGTCCCGCGTGCCCGCTTCCCGGTCGTGGACTTCCACGGGCATCCGCCGAACCTCACCTCGCCGGAGAACATCCGCACCGTCATCGAGGCGATGGACCGCCTGAACATCCAGGTGATGGTGCAGGCGCAGCCCAGCTCGGGTGACCGCCTCACGAGCCAGATGGAGGCGGTGCGCGCGGCAGGGTACGCGGATCGGTTCGTGTTCTTCGCGTCGCTCGACCTACGGAACGTCGGGCCCGGCTCGGGAGCACGCATCGCGGCGCAGTTGGAGGCCGACGTGCGCGCAGGCGCCGTGGGTATCGGGGAGATCATGAAGAGCTTCGGCCAGACCCTGACCAAGGCCGACGGGTCGCGCCTGGCCCTGGACGATCCCGAGCTCGAGGTGGTGTGGGAGACCGCCGGTCGCCTCGGCATTCCAGTGTTCGTGCACACGGGGGACCCCGCCGAGTTCTACCAGCCGCTGGACTTCGAGAACGAGCGCTGGCTCGAGATGGCGCTCTTCCCGGATCGTCGCCTGTTCGACCGCTCGCGCTTCCTCCCCTTCGACGACCTCATGGCCGAGCGGGATCGCATGATCGCCAAGCATCCGAACACGACCTGGGTGCTCGCGCACATGGGGTGGCACACGCAGGACCTAGCCCGCCTCGGCGCCATCTTCGACCGGCATCCCAACGTGCTGGCCGAAGTCGGCGCGGTGCTCTACGACCTGGGCCGTCAGCCGCGTTTTGCGCGCGAGTTCTTCACACGCTACTCCGACCGGATCCTGTTCGGGAAGGACTCCTTCGCCCCGGACGAGTACCCCTACTACTGGCGGGTCTTCGAGACCGCCGACGAGTACTTCGACTACTACCGTGACTATCACGCGTTCTGGAAGCTCTATGGCATGGAGCTGCCGGACGACGTGTTGCGGAGGGTCTATTACGGGAACGCGCTCCGGATCATCCCGAACATGCCGACCGCGGGGTTCCCGAGGGAGTAGGGCGCGGGGGTCCTAGGCGCTGACGCTCTTCCCCACATGGCGCAGCCGCGCGTAAACGAACGCGGCGAGCGCCACCGCGCCTACTGCGCTGATCGCGCGGGAGCGACGGGAACGTCGGGCGTCCCTGGCTCGGTCACGCCGCCGGATTCCGCAGCTTGCTCCGGCTATACCCGTAGAAGAAGTAGATCACCAAGCCGATCGCGAGCCAGACACCGAACCGGATCCAGGTGACGAGCGGCAGCTGGAGCATGAGGAAGACACAGGAGCCCGCCGCCATCAGCGGTACCCACGGCGAGAAGGGTGTCCGGAACGGACGCGGCCGGTTCGGCTCCCGCACGCGCAGCACGAGGATGCCGATGGAGACCAAGGCGAACGCGAAGAGTGTCCCGATGTTCGTCAGATCCACCACCTCGTTGATGTTCGCGAAAGCGGCGAAGAAGGCGACGAAGACCCCCGTGATGATCGTCGTCACATGGGGCGTGCGGAACTTCGGGTGCACTTTCGCGGCCCACGCGGGCAGCAGCCCATCGCGTGCCATCGAGTAGAAGATGCGCGGTTGACCCATCTGGAAGACGAGCAGCACCGTCGTCATGGCGACCACCGCACCGATGGCGACCACGACGCGCGAGAATCCGAGCAGCGCCTCGTTCCCGCTCGCGAGGTTGAGGGCGGTGAGCATCGGCTCGGCCGTCCCGAGCTGGCTCCAATCGGCCATGCCGCTCATCACTGCCGCGACCAGGATGAAGATCACCGTGCAGACGATCAGGCTCGCGATGATGCCGAACGGTACGTCCCGAGCCGGGTCCTTCGCCTCCTCGGCGGCACACGACACCGCGTCGAAACCGATATAGGAGAAGAAGATGATTGCGGCCGCCGCGCGGACGCCCGCGAACCCGTTCGGCGCGAAGCCGCCGTGCGCGGTGTAGTGCTCGGGCTCGATGAAGAAGACGCCGACTGCCACGAAGAACATCAGGATACCGACCTTCACCAGCACCATGATCGTGTTCGAGAGCATGGACTCGCGCACACCGTACACGAGCAACGCCGTGATGCCCGCCACGATGAGCACGGCGGGGATGTTCAGGATGATCGGCAGTCCGAACAGTTCTGGTGCCGACGTGATTGCCCCGGCCAGGTCGAGCGACCGGGGATCGGTCGCACCCGCCGCCACCGCCTCGGCAGCCTGGTACGCCGTGCGATAGTCGGTCGTCATCCACGTGGGAATGCCGATGCCGAAGTGCCCGATCAGCTCGCGGAAGTACCCAGACCAGGAGATGGCGACCGCGATGTTGCCGACCGCGTATTCGATGATGAGGTCCCAGCCGATGATCCACGCGACCAGCTCGCCGAGCGAAGCGTAGGCGTAGGTGTACGCCGAGCCCGAGACCGGGACCATCGCGGCGAACTCAGCGTAGCAGAGCGCGGCGAGCCCGCAGGTGAACGCGGTGAGCACGAACGAGAGCACGATCGCCGGGCCAGCACCCGGACGAACACCCAGTTCCCCCGCGATGGCCGTGCCCGTGGTCGCGAAGATCCCGGCGCCGATGACCGCACCCACACCCAGCGCCGTGAGGTCCCACTTGCCCATGACGCGCCGCAGCCCCTGGCCCTCTCCAGGAACCGCAGCGTTGAGCTGCTCGACGCTCTTCCGGGCAAACAGCTGGGACATGCCGCTGCGACTCGCGTTGGGCGTGGTCGGATGGGAGCGCGTCGGAACTTCGGCGGCTCAGGATTCCGGTACGGGCTTCAGGAGGCCGTAGATGTAGACCGCCTCCCCTCCCCGACCGTCGGACATGTGAGAAAGCACGTAGTCGGCGCCGATCTCGTGCACGGTCAGCGCGTAGGGCGTGGCTACGTCACCGAGGAAGCGGCCGTCGCGGTCGAACACCTTCCACATGCGGTCGCCGCCCATGTCGAACCAGCGGTAGACCTGCGCCCAGACGTTGCCCAAGTCGTCGACCACGAGCTGGCTGAAGGTGGGGAAGGCCGTGGCGTGCACGTACTCGTCTACGATCGCCTGGGCCTCCTCGTCCGTGATGCCACGGTCGCGCGTGAACTGGCGAACCGCCGCGACGCGGAAGGCGGAGATGTCGGCCGAGGTGACGGGCGGTGGCGGCTCGTCGATGCGGAAGATGCGCAGCGTGCGTCCTCCCCGCGCGACCTCTCTCACCTCGAAGTTCTCCGTGCTGGAATACCACACGGTCGAGTCGCCGGCTGCGGCGAGACCGGAGGGGCCCCACACGTACGTGCCCTCACCGACGATCTCCGTGGCGTCGGGGAAGTCACCGAAGGAGTCGAGCAAGCGCCCCCCCGTGTCGAAGCGCATCAGGCGCATGGTCGATCGCTGCTGACCGGCCAGAGACTCGTCCACGGGTATGCGGCCGATGAACAGGAGGGATCCATCGTCGAACAAGCCGCCGCCCTCGAGTTCGGCTTCGAAGGGCGCGTCCGGAACCGACAGGGGAAAACGCCGAACGAAGGCCAGATCGGGATCCCAGAGGGAGATCTCTCCGCCGACCTCGTACACGAGCAGAGTATCCCCCGGAATGGGATAGACTCGCCGAGGGCGGCCGACCTCCAGGGTCGGGTCGCGCTGCATGCGCATCGACATCATGTGCTCGCCGCCGGCTGTGAAGACGCGTACGTCGCCCATGCCCAGATTGGCGACCGCGACCGACCCATCGGCACGCCGGCGGGCATGCGCCGCCCGGTAGAGCCTCTGGTCGGGGTCGTACGGCTGATTCCCGATCTGGATCCGGGGCCGGGGGGAGAGGCGCCATGCCGTCTCTCGTGTCCACGCCGGCTGGGCGGGGTCACTGGTCACGATGGTGATGCCTGCGCTGTCCGTCGCGGTGACGGGCTCGCCCATAGGCTCGGACCCGCAGGCGACCAGCAAGGGCGCAACCAGCAGGCCGACGAAGCGCAGGGCGCCGGGTCGAAGGTCGCGCGTGGGGAGGCGCCTGGGCGCCGGGCCGGAGTTCGACATGCCAGAAAGCTCGGGCGGCCGGCGGTGGACCGCCAGGGATCGCAGGGACTTCTAGATCTCCACCTGCACGCCCAGCTCGACGACGCGGTCGGCCGGCAGATGGAAGAACGAGGTGGCCGTGCGGGCATTGCGCGCCATCACTCCGAACAGTCGCTCCCGCCACAGGCTCATGCCGAACTTGCGTTCGCTCGCGATCACGGACTCGCGGCCGATGACGAAGGTGATCTCCCTGGGGTTCAACGACACGCCGCTCACGCGTACCGCGGCGAGGTCCCGCGCCACCTGCGGGTCCTCCATGAACCCATACCGCAGCAGGATGCGATGGAAGCCCTGGCCGAGCGCCTCGACGCGCGTCCGCTGGTCGGCCGCAATACGCGGGACCTCGCCGGTCTCCACGCTCACCAGGATCACGCGCTCCCTCAGGGTCTCGAAATGTTGCAGGGAGTGGAGGAGGGCCGGCGGCGTGCCACCCGCGCCACGGTACATGAAGACCGCCGTTCCGGGCACGCGGCGCACCGGACGCTCCTTCAGGTCGGCCAGGAAGAATTCGATCGGCAGCGAGCTCGCGGCCATCCTGCGGAGCAGGAGGGCCCGTCCCGCCTTCCAGGTGGTCATCATGGCCAGAATGCCCGCCGCGATGGCGAGGGCGAACCAGCCTCCACGCGGCACACGCAGCATGTTCGCGCCCCAGAAGGACAGATCGACCAGCAGAAATGCCCCACACAGCAGGAGCGCGGTCCCCTTCCCCCACCCCCAACGCTCGCGCGCCACCACGTAGAAGAGGATCGTGGTCACGACCATGGTGGTCGTGACGGCCACGCCGTACGCGGCGGCGAGGGCGCTCGAGCTGCGGAACCCGACCACCAAGCCGATGCACGAGATCATCAGCAGCCAGTTGATGCTCGGCACGTAGATCTGCCCGCGCTCGTGTTCCGACGTGTGTTCGATCGAGACGCGTGGCAGGTAGCCGAGCTGCACCGCCTGCATGGTCAGCGAGAACGCGCCCGAGATGACGGCCTGCGACGCGATCACGGCGGCGGCGGCGGTGAGCACCACGAACGGGATGAGGGCCCACCCGGGCGCCAGCAGGAAGAAGGGGTTCTCGACCGCGGCGGGGTCGTTCAGGATGAGCGCGCCCTGACCGAAGTAGCTGAGCAGCAACGCAGGCATCACGAGCGCGAACCAGGTCGTACGGATCGGGCGGATGCCGAAGTGCCCCATATCGGCATAGAGTGCCTCGCCGCCCGTGACGACGAGGAAGACCGACCCGACCACCAGAACGCTTCTCCATCCGTTCTCCGCGAAGAAGCTCCACGCGTGGCGCGGATCGACCGCGCCGAGCACGCTGGGCTGCTCGATGATGTGCAGGAGACCGAACGCCGCGAGCGTGGTGAACCACACGAGCATGACCGGGCCGAAGAGCACACCCACGCGGGTCGTGCCATGTCGCTGCACCACGAAGAGGGCGGTCAGGATGGCAATGGCGATCGGAATCACGAACGGCTCGAACGCGGGGGTGATCACCTCGAGCCCCTCCACCGCCGACAATACCGAGATCGCCGGCGTCAGCATGGTGTCGCCATAGAGAAGCGCGGCGCCGAAGAGCCCCAACAGCACCAGGAGCGAACGCTCGTCGCGTCGCCCCCGCTCTCCGGACGTCACCAGAGCCGTGAGCGCCAGGATCCCTCCCTCGCCGCGATTGTCGGCGCGGAGGACGAAGGCCTGATACTTCACCGCGATGACCAGCACCAGCGCCCAGAGGATGAGCGACAGCACGCCCATCACGTTCGCGGCGGTGGCGGCGACTTGGTGATCCGCATGCAGCGACTCACGAATCGCGTAGATCGGGCTGGTGCCGATGTCGCCGTAGACGATGCCCAGCGCCGCGAGCGAGGTGAGCGCGAGGCGCCGCCCGTTCGGGCGCGCCTCGCCGTCGGACCCGGAGGAAACGTCCATGTCGGATCAAGCTGGCGAAACCGCGTCGGCCTGTGAACTCGTGCCGGCCGCGGAGCCGCGCCGCTAGTCGGTCGCTCCCAAGTGCGTACGGCGCTCCATCTCCAGGAAGCCGTCGGAGGAGGCCTTCTCGGAGGCCGCCAGCGACACGCCGACGCCGACGACGAACGCCAGCGGAATGGTGATCATGGCCGGGTTTCGCAGCGGGAACCACGCGCTGTCGTTGCCGAGCACGTCGATCTGGATGGTCGGCGAGAGGTAGATCAGCACGAGGGTCGTGACGGTCCCGGTCACCATGCTCGCCACCGCACCCATGGTGGTGAAGCGCCGCCAATAGATCGACATGATGAGCGCGGGGAAGTTCGCGCTGGCCGCGATCGCGAACGCCAGCGATACCATGTACGCCACGTTCTGCCCCTCGAACACGATGCCGAGCACCACGGCGAGCACGCCGAGGAAGACGGTCGCCACGCGCGCCACCTTGAGCTGCTCGGCCTGGTCGGAATGGCCGTGCCGCACGACGCTCACCCACAGGTCGTGCGACAGCGCCGCCGCACCCGAGAGCGCGAGGCCGGCGACCACGGCGAGGATGGTCGCAAACGCCACCGCGGCAATGAAGCCGAGCAAGGGCGTGCCGCCGAGCACTTCGGCGAGCAGCGGCGCCGCCATGTTGCCGCCGGCGTCCACGCTGCGGATGACCTCGGGCCCCACCAGCACCATGGCCCCGAAGCCGAGCACGAACGTCATCAGGTAGAAGTACCCGATGAGTCCGGTCGCCACGAACACCGAGGTACGCGCCGCCTTGGCGTCGGGCACCGTGTAGAAGCGCATGAGGATGTGCGGGAGCCCACCCGTGCCGAACATCAGCGCCATCCCCAGGGAGATGGCATCGAGCGGGTTCGAGACCAGGCGGCCGGGAGCGAGCACCGCCTCCCCCTGCTGGCTCGCGGCCTCCGCAAAGAGCGTCGTCGGACTCATGCCGAACTGGGCCAGCACCAGGAGTGCGAGGAGCGTCGCCCCGCCGAGCAGGAGCACGGCCTTCACGATCTGCACCCATGTGGTGGCGATCATGCCGCCGAAGAGCACGTACGCGATCATGACCGCGCCCACGATCACGATCGCCCACACGTACGGAATCCCGAACATGAGGCGGATGAGGCCGCCCGCGCCGACCATCTGCGCGATGAGATAGAACGTGACCGTGGCGAGCGTGCCGATCGCGGCCGCGATGCGGACCGGAGTCTGGCGCAAACGGAACGCGACCACGTCCGCGAAGGTGTACTTGCCCAGATTCCGGAGCGGCTCCGCGATCAGGAAGAGCACGACCGGCCACCCCACCAACCATCCGGTGGAGTAGATGAGTCCGTCGAAGCCGGTGGTGGACACCAACCCGGCGATCCCCAGGAAGGAAGCGGCAGACATGTAGTCGCCCGCGAGCGCGATGCCGTTCTGCACGGGGCCGATGCTCCGCCCCGCCGCGTAGAACTGCTCGGTGGTCTTCGTCTTCCGCGCGGCCCACCAGGTGATGCCGAGGGTGACCGTGATGAACAGGAAGAAGAACGCCATGGCGATGGCGCTCGGATTTCCGATCGACGTCTCCGTCATTCGCGGAGCCTGGCCAGCTCGTCGTCGTAGCGCGTGTTCGCCCACCACACGTAGCCGAGCGTCAGCGCCCATGTCGCGACGATGACGCCCGCACCGAGCAGGATCCCGACGGACAGCCCGGGCACCACCAACCGCCCCATCAACGGCTTCTGATACGCGATCAGCAGGATGAAGCCGAAGTACACGGCGATCATCGCGCCCGTGAGCGTGATGCCGATGCGCCACTGTCGCGCGGCGAGCGCGCGCAGGCGTTCGTGCCGATCATCGGTCATGGCGTGGGCAACGCCGGAATCATGCCAGGGAAGACATAGGCTTGCAGCAGCGCGATCAGTCCCACGACGGCAGCTCCCGCCACCGAGTGCCACCACACGGTGCGGAAGATCGGGCCTAGGGAGCGCGTGCGCTCGTGCGGGTCGTCGTAGCACGCGGCGCTCGCGACCATGATCGACTGCGCGTCGATCATCTTGCCCATCACGCCGCCCGTCGAGTTGGTGGCGACGATGAGTACGGGATTCAGATTGAGCTGCTCGGCGGTGATGCGCTGGAGGCTGCCGAACAGCGCATTCGAGGCCGTATCGGACCCGGTGAGGAAGACGCCGAGCCAGCCGAGATACGCCGCGAAGAACGGGTAGAACCACCCCGCCCCCGTGAAGGCGAGGCCGAGTACCGCATCCATGCCCGAGAAGCGCGTCAGGTAGCCAAGGCCCAGCACCTGGCCGATGACCAGGATCGGGAGTCCGAGCCGGCGGGCCGTGTTCACCGCGGCAGCCTTCCACTGCGCGACATCGAGCCTCAAAGCGAGGCCCGAGAGAATCGCCGCCAAGAACACCGCGGTGCCGGAGGCCGACAGCCAGTTGATGGTGAAACGCGCCGCCTCGGGCGCGGCACCCGCCTGAAGAACGGGCGGCATCCGCTGGACCGCGTTGTGGAGCGCAGGCATCTCCCAGACGGGTAGCGAGAGCGAGCCCGCGAAGGACGATCCGAGCAAGGTCGTCTGGAACGCGATGTCGGCGAACAGGTTGTTCAGGTAGACACGGTACGCAGGGATCCCCCAGATGGCGCAGCACCCGACCAGAAGGCCCCACGGCAGCCATGCGTAGGCGGTCTGACCCATGCTGAAGCGACTCTTCCAGTCGTGGGCGTCAGTGGTGAGCGCAGCCGCTTGGCCCGCCCTCTCCTGCGCCTCGCGCTCGTGCTTCAGCAGGAACCGAGACTTCGGGTGCCAGACGAAGCGCAGGAAGAGCGCGGTGCAGGCGACCGAGGTCACGCCTGCAATCACGTCGGTCATCAAGTGGAAGGACGCCGAGGACGAAGCGATCCACTGCATGATCGCGAAGGACAGACCGGACACCAGCGCACCCGGCCACACCTCCCAAACCTGCTTCCACGAACCGCCCTCCATCTTCACGAATGCCGCAACGAGCCAGAACGGCACCATCACGGACACGAACGGCAGCTGGCGCCCCGCCATGTGCGAGAGCGTCAATTGGTCGAGGCCGCTGACCGAGGCGAGCGTCACGATCGGAGTGCCGATGGCGCCCCATGCCACGGGCGCCGTGTTGGCGAGCAGGTTCAGCACGGCGGACTGGAAGGGGGAGAACCCGAGGCCGACCATGACCGCGCCCGCGATGGCGACCGGTGTGCCGAAGCCCGACGTACCCTCGATGATCGCTCCGAACGAGAACGCGATCATCAGCACCTGGAGTCTGCGGTCGAACGAGATGTGAACGATCGACTCCTTCACGATCTCGAACTTCCCGCTGATCACGGTCAGGTTGTAGAGGAACATCCCGCCGATGATGATCCAGATGATGCCCAGGAATCCGGATAGGCTGCCGAACAGAAAGGCGGAGCCGGCGGATGCGAGCGGCATGCGGAACGCGAGTGTGGCGACCAAGAAGGCCGCGATCACCCCGTAGAAGGCCGCGTACGGCGCGCTGATGCCCAGGTGCTTGTAGCCACGCGCGTCGCGGTGCGGATGCAGCGCAATGAAATACAGCAGCGTCAGGATCGGGATCGCCGCGACGATCGTCGAGAGAAAAGCGTTCCCGAGGGGGTTGTAGTCCTGCTCGAACATGGGGTATCCCCCTCCGTCGCGGGGCGCCAGCGCAGCGTGGGTCCGGCGTCTAGACTCGTGTCACGGCGGGTGGCATAGGAAGGCGCACGAGCGTCCGGGGCAAGGGGCACGGCACGACCCGGGGCACGGCGACAGTTGGATGGGCTTGGGGGGTAGCGGCGGGCGTGGCTGGTCGCCAACGTGGGTCCGCCGTGCCGTGTCCAAGCAGGGCACGACCCCGACGGCCCATCCCTTCCCCGTGGAAAAAGCGACCTATGATCATCCGACGTGCGACCGTATTGGCCCTTGCAGTGATGATGACGCTGGTCGGCGGCAACGACGTCGCTGCGCAGGGGCAGGGGCGCGCCGGGGGCGGCGGCCGCGGCGGTCCTCCCATGACCCCTGTGGTCTACCGGCAGCAGATCATGCAGCAGCTCCAACAGAGCACGGGCGCGCTCACGGCGATTCGGAACGGCACCGTCGGCACAGCGAGCCACCTGGTGCCCCGCGCGCTCATCGTCCAGCAACTCGCGATGATGGTGCCCGACGCCTTCGCAGCGAATCCGACCGGGGAGACGTCGCGCTCACTGCCCGCGATCTGGGAGAACGCGGCCGACTTCGCCTCGAAGGCGCAGGCGCTCCGCACGGCCGCGGACGCATTGCTCGAAGCCGCTAGGGGAGGCAACGCCGAGGCGGTGGGAACGGCACAGACGGCGGTCGGGCAAACCTGCCAGGGCTGCCACATGGCCTACCGGGGACCGGCTGCAGGCGCCTGACGCACGGCGAGTCGAAGCACGGGGCGCCCCGGCCGACCGCAAGGTCGACCGGGGCGCTTTGCCTTTCCGGTCGGGCGCTACGGGCAGGTCGAGAAGACCACCAGGCCCTTCGCCTCGAGGGCGGCGACGTCGGTGCAGCTCACCGCACTCCCCTCCAGCCGGATCGCATCTCCGGCGCCGAAGGAAGGATGGAAGAGGAGGGGCTGCACGTCGGAGACGAGCATGTCGTCGCGCAGGTCGAGCCGCGTCAGACCGAGAAGCCCCAACAGCGGACCCAGGTCACTGACGCGCGTGCCCGCGAGCCCAAGTGTCGTCAACCGCGGCAGCGCGCCCAGTGCGCTGAGGTCGGACACGGCAGTCAGGCCGAGCTCGAGGATCTCCAGGTTCAGGAGACCCGCGAGCGGCGCCAGGTCGCTCAGGTGCGGGTTGTTCTGGACCGCGAGGCGCGTCAGCTGCGTCAGGGGCGCCAACGCCCGCAGGTCGGCAACCGCGTTGTCGAGCAGCTCGAGACGAGCCAGCATCGTCAGCCCCGACAGCGCTTCGAGGTTATCGAGGCGGACCCCCGAGCCGACACGCAAACGGATGAGGCCACGCAACTCCGCCAGGGGCGCAACGTCGCGGACCGGGTTCCCATAGAGGTCGAGCGAGGTCAGCGTGCGCAGCGCGGCGAGCGGCGTCACGTCCTCGATCTGGTTGCGCGCGAGGTTCAGGTCGGTGAGCGCCGTCAGGTGCCGGAGCGGTGACAGGTCCCGGATGGCGTTGTGTCCGTAGACGTGCAACTCGCCGAGCCGGACGAGGTTCTCGATGCCCGAAAGATCCGAGATCCCGGCATCGGGTGCGTGCAGGCGCGTGACCTCGGCCAGCCTGGAGCAGGTCAGCACCTCGTCGGGCCCCGCACCGAGGGTCATGCGGATCACGCGGTCCAGGCCCGGGTCCGGGAAGGCTACTGCGGTGCGCTCGGATCCTTCCACGCATACAGGCCCCGCAGCCACCTCCAGCTGCGGCGCGCTCGCCGTCGGCACCGGCTCCGCGGAGCGTCCCGCCGCGCATCCTACGCACAGGACCAGCGACCCCAGGGCGAGCGAGCGCGAGGGGTGGCGACGCGCCGCGCTGGGTGTCGCCCTCGTCCAGATCATGGTCCGGTGAGCTCCGCGGGAGTGGCAGGTCACTGCCAGGCTCGGTTGCTTCGAGCCCAGCACCATGCTATCCCAAATGCCGCGAGAGATCCAACGACGGCACGCTCTCCACCCCGACCCCGCAGCCATCCAGCTCCGCATGCCCCCATCCGCCCGCTTCGAACGCATCGACTCCATCGGCGTCATCACGCTGGACAACCCACCCGTGAATGCGATGTCGCTCGCGCTCCGCACCGCCGTGCGCGACGCGCTGGCCAAGGGAACCGCCGACCCGGCGGTGAGTGCGTTCGTGATCGCCGGTGCCGGCAAGCTCTTCTGCGGCGGCGCCGACATCAAAGAGTTCGACTCGGGCATCTCGAACCAGACCCCCAACCTCCCAGAGCTGATCTTCCTGGTCGAGGATTGCGCCAAGCCCGTCGTGGCGGCCATCCACGGCACCGCGGTCGGCGGCGGATGCGAGCTTCCTCTCGGCTGCCACGCCCGCGTCGCCCTCGCGGGTACGCAGGTCGGCCTTCCCGAAGTCACGCTCGGCCTCGTGCCGGGCGCGGGAGGCACCCAGCGCCTGCCGCGACTCATCGGCGTGCAAGCCGCGCTCGACGCCATCGTCAGCGGCAAACTCATGAGCGCCGAGAAGGCCCACGAGCTGGGTTTGGTCGACGTGCTCGTGCCCAAGGGGGGGGACCTGGTGAAGGCCGCGGTCGCGCTCGCGACCCAGCTCGGCGCCGCCGGAAAGGCACCGACCAAGACCCGCGACCGGTCCGAACGCCTCGCCGACGCGAAGGACAACCCCGGCCTGTTCGCCGAGGCGCGCCAACAAGTCGCCAAACGCTCGCGTGGATTCGAGGCGCCGCTCGCTTGCATCGATTGTGTGGAGGCGGCGGTGACGAAGCCCTTTGCGCAGGGAGTCGAGGTCGAGCGCGAGATCTTCCAGCGCTGCCGCACGTCGTCCCAGTCGAAGGCGCAGCGGCACGCGTTCTTCGCCGAGCGCGAGGCACGCAAGGTGCGCGGCGTCGACGACGGCACTAAGGAGTACCCGATCGCGCGCGGCGCGGTGCTCGGCTGCGGCACCATGGGGGGCGGCATCGCGATGTCGTTCGCGAACGCGGGCATTCCGGTGATCGTGACCGAGGGGGACAAAGCCGCACTCGATCGCGGCATGGACACCATCCGCAAGAACTACGCGGCCACGGTCGCCAAGGGCAGCCTATCGGCCGCAGACGCCGAGGCGCGCCTGGCGTTGATCGAGCCCACGCTCGACTTCGAACGCGTGGCAACCGCGGACATCGTGATCGAAGCCGTCTTCGAGAGCATGGACTTGAAGCGGGACATCTTCGGCCGGCTCGATCGCCTGTGCGGTCCCGAAGCGATCCTCGCGACCAACACGTCCTCGCTCGACATCAATGAGATCGCCGAGGTGACGTCGCGCCCTCAGCAGGTGGTCGGCACGCACTTCTTCAGCCCGGCCAACGTCATGCGGCTGCTGGAGATCGTGCGCGGCACCAAGACCTCTCCTGAAGTGCTCGCGACGACGCTCACGCTGGCCAAGCGGCTCGGAAAGTTCGGCGTGGTGGTCGGCGTGTGCGACTCGTTCGCCGGCAACCGCATGCTCTATCCGTACCAGCGACAGGCGCAGTTCCTCCTGGAGGAAGGCGCACTCCCGGAGCAGGTCGACCGCGTGCTCTACGAGTTCGGCTTTCCCATGGGGCCATTCGCGGTCAGCGACCTCGCGGGCATCGACGTGGGCTACAAGATCCGCCAGCACCGTGAGGCGACACGCCCCAAGCACCTCCGCTACTCGAGCATTCCGGACAAGCTCTACGAGATGGGCCGCTACGGGCAGAAGACCGGCAAGGGGTGGTTCCTCTACGAGAAGGGGAACCGCACGCCGATCCCGGACCCGGAGGTAACCGCGCTCATCCTCGCCACCTCGAAGGAGTTGGGCATCGAGCGCCGCGACATCTCCGACGAGGAGATCCTCCAGCGCTGCCTGTATCCGCTCATCAACGAGGGCGCGAAGATCCTCGACGAAGGCATCGCCGAGCGCTCGAGCGACCTGGATGTGGTGTGGCTACACGGCTACGGGTTCCCACGCTATCGCGGTGGGCCCATGTACTGGGCCGACTCGCTCGGGCTCGACCATGTGCACGAGGTGATGCACCGCTTCTACGAGATCCACGTCGACTGGCTCGAGCCCGCACCCCTCCTCGGCCGCCTCGCCCACGAGGGGGCAACGTTCGGAGAGTGGACGCGCGAATGATCTTTCGCAGCCCCTACCGAGAGGTAGCGATCCCGAACCTATCGGTGACCGATCAGGTCTTCGGCGACATCCGGGGCCGCGAGGACAAGATCGCGCTGATCGACGCAGCCTCCGGCACGAAGGTCACGTTCGGTGAGCTTCGGGGTCAGGTGCTGCGGGCCGCCGGCGGCCTCTCGGCGAGGCGCTTCGCCAAGGGGGACGTGATCGCCCTCTACAGCCCGAACACGCTCGACTATCCGGTCGCGTTTCACGGGGCCACGCACGCCGGTGGGGTGGTCACCACGGTCAATCCGACCTTCACGCCCGAGGAGTTCGCGAGCCAGCTTCGCGACTCGCGCGCCCGTTTCATCGTGACCATCGGGCCACTCGTCGAGAAGGCAACGGAAGCGGCGAGGCGCGCGGGGGGCGTCCAGGAGATCTTCACGTTCGATGCCGCACCCGGCACGACGCCTTTCGCCGAGCTATTGGCGGCCCCGGAGTTGGTGCGCGGCCCGCGTATCGACCCGGCCAACGACCTGGCGGCCCTGCCCTATTCGAGCGGCACCACTGGCATCTCGAAGGGCGTGATGCTCACGCATCGCAACCTGGTCGCCAACATCGTCCAGATTGCCGGGTGCGACGCGCTCTGCCGCCCCCTCGGCTCGCGCGACACCGTCATGGCCGTGCTCCCGTTCTTCCACATCTACGGGCTCGTCGTGGTGATGAACTACGCCCTGTGGAGAGGCGCCACCCTGGTGGTCGCCCCGCGGTTCGACCTGGAGCCGTTCCTGAAGGCCATGCAGCAGCACCGCGTTACCTATGCGTACCTCGTGCCTCCGATCCTCGTCGCGCTGGCCAAGCACCCACTGGTGAGCCAATACGACCTGTCGAGCCTCGAGGGCATCATGTCGGGCGCTGCGCCCCTGGGTGGCGACCTGGCCGGAGCGGTCGAAGAGCGCATCGACTGCGTTGTCTCGCAGGGATACGGGCTCACCGAGACGAGCCCGGTTACCCACATGGGCCCGAGTCAGCGCCGGGGACAGTGCCCCCATGACTCGATCGGGCCGAGCCTGCCCAACACCGAGATCCTCATCGCGGACGTGGAGACCGGACAGCCCCTCGGTCCCGGCGAGCGGGGCGAGGTATGGGTACGTGGCCCGCAGGTGATGGCCGGCTACCTGGCGTTGCCTGGCGCGACCGCGGCGACGATCGACCGCGACGGCTGGCTCCACACTGGGGACATCGGGACGGTGGACGAGTCGGGGTACTGCCGCATCGTGGATCGCGTGAAGGAGTTGATCAAGTACAAAGGGTACCAAGTCGCGCCGGCCGAGCTGGAGGCCGTCCTGCTCACCAACCCGCACATCAAAGACGCCGCAGTGATCCGAAGCCCGGACGAAGAGGCCGGAGAGGTTCCCAAAGCATTCGTCGTGACCGACGGGGTGATCACCGGCGAGGAGGTGCTCGCGTTCGTCGCGGAGCGAGTGTCGCCGCACAAGAAGATCCGCCGTGTGGAGTTCATCGACGTCATCCCCAAGTCCCCGTCGGGCAAGATCCTGCGCCGCGTGCTCATCGAGCGTGAGGCGCAACGACAAGCCATGGAGCGACCCTCATGACGAGAGAGGCCGTCATCGTCTCGACCGCGCGCACACCGATCGGCAGGGCCTATCGGGGCGCCTTCAACGACACGCATGGCGCGACCATGGCCGGCCACGCCATCGAGCACGCTGTCCGACGCGCGGGGCTCGAGGCCGGCGAGATCGAGGACGTCGTCCTGGGGTGCGGCTTCCCCGAGGGTGCCAACGGCATGAACATCGCCCGCCTGGGCGCGCTGCGTGCAGGACTCTCGGTCACCACGGCGGCCACGACCGTGAACCGCTTCTGCTCGTCGGGACTCCAGGCGATCGCCATCGCCGCGAATCGGATCGTGCTCGACGACGTGGACGTGGCGGTGGCGGGTGGCGTCGAGTCGATCAGCCTCGTGCAGAACAACCTCAACAAACATCGCGCGGCCGAGGAGTGGCTCTCCAAGCACAAGCCCGAGATCTGGATGAGCATGCTCGACACGGCCGAGGTGGTCGCCAAGCGATACGGCGTGGGCCGCGACGTACAGGATGCGTACGCGCTCTCGAGTCAGCAGCGCACCGCGGCCGCGCAGACCGCTGGACGCTTCGACGACGAGATCGTCCCCATGACCTCACGCATGCTCGTTCTCGACAAGGCGACCGGTGCCACCAGCGAGAAGGAAGTCACCCTCGCCAAGGACGAGGGGAATCGTCCGGACACGACAGCCGAGGGACTCGCGGCGCTCAAGCCGGTGCTCGGCGAGGGGAAGACGATCACGGCCGGTAACGCGTCGCAGCTCTCGGATGGGGCCTCCGCGTGCGTGGTCATGGAAGCGCGCGAAGCGGAACGCCGGGGCCTCGAGCCGCTGGGCTGGTTCCGCAAGCTCGCGGTGGTGGGACTCGAGCCCGACGAGATGGGCATAGGCCCCGTGCTCGCGGTGCCTCGCCTGCTCGAGCGCACCGGCCTCCATGTGGAGGACATCGACCTCTGGGAGCTGAACGAGGCCTTTGCGGTGCAGGTCGTCTACTGTCGCGACCGGCTCGGCATCCCGAACGAGCGGCTCAACGTGAACGGCGGCTCCATCTCGATCGGCCACCCCTTCGGCATGACCGGCGCGCGCCTGGCGGGGCACATCCTCATCGAGGGAAAACGGCGCCGCGCCAAGCACGTCGTCGTCACCATGTGCGTCGGCGGGGGGATGGGGGCGGCGGGGCTGTTCGAGGTGGCGTAGGGAAGCCCGGCTATTCGGGGGACGGCGCCCCGTACTGGAACACCTCGCCGATCGGCACGCCAAAGGCGGCGGCGATGCGGAACGCGACCTCGAGCGAGGGCGAATACTTGCCCAATTCGATCGCATTGATGGTTTGCCGAGTCACGCCCACCCGGTCGGCCAACTCCTGCTGCGTCATCTCCTGTCGGTCGAAGCGCAGCCGACGGATCCGGTTTTGCACGCCGTGCGCCGTCATGCCCGATCCCTGCGGAACAGGGCGATCTGGGTCCCGAGGCGGGTAAGCTCGGCGATGACCAGGGCGAGCAGGATGTGGTGCGCGAGAGCGAACGGGTCCGTCGAGAGGTGGATGGAGCCCATGGCCGCGAGCGCGAGCACGAGCAGCACGTAGTACGCGACTCCCCTCGCACGCAACTCGATCTGACGCTCGCGCTCGTCGCGCGGGGCTCGCGCTTCCTTCGGATTCTTCATCCTGAGCACGCCGCGCACCGCGAGCTCCCCCACGATCAGGAGAACGACGATCTGGAGGAAGAGGTGGAACGTGCGATCGGCATCCGCGTTCCCGGCCAGCACGGCCGCGACATACCAGAAGTAGTAGCCGAACAGAACCAGCATCAGCACGAACGAAACCCACAGGGATTTTTCGCGGACGGACACGGGTGCTAACCTCAGGGGACGGGGTCCGGTACACAGGACACGATGTATAATCAATCAGTCTTTGTGTCCAATATATCATACATCCATGCGCTGCTGGCAAGTCCCGGCACCCGTGCCTAACGTGACGGCCGTGCCGTCGCCCCTCACCGGAGAATGTCCATGCTGAGAACCGCAGCCCTCGCCCTCGGGCTCGCCCTACTGCCGACCTGGTCGGCAGCCCAGGAGATCGTCACTGGCGATCACTCGTCGGCACTCCGGCCGCTCGCGGGGGAAGGCAACGTGGGCATCAGCAACGCGGTCCTGCGCGACCAGCCAGAAGTGCGGGCGCTCCGCGTGGTGGTCGAGGCCGGCGGGGTGCGCGCGGTGCACGCCCACGTCGACGTGAAGTTCCACCTCTTCGTGCCGATCTCGGGACCCATGACGCTCGAGCTGGACGGCGCCGCGCCGGTCCAGGTCCAGCCCTGGCATCCCTACTACATGGCGGGCGGTACGCAGCATGGCTTCCGGAACCAGGGCTCGTCTGCGATCGAGATCATGGAGATCTTCGTGCGCTAGTTCACTCTCCGGCGCCGACCACCATGTCCTTCGATGCCTGGCTGACTCTCGCGGTCGTCACTGCGGTCCTCGCGCTCCTCGTCACGGAGCGCGTGGCCCCTGCGCTGGCGGTGCTCGGTGGCAACATCGCGTTGCTCGTGCTCGGCGTACTGACGCCGGAGCAGTCGCTCGCCGGTTTCGCCAACCCGGCCCCGTTCGCGGTCGCGGCCCTGTACGTGGTCGCACGCGCGGTGGACAAGACGGGGGCCATCCAGCCCCTGCTCGCATCGACGCTCGGCGGCATGCGCTCGACGCGGCACGCGCTCGCCCGCCTGCTGCTCCCGGTGGCGGGCACATCGGCGTTCCTCAACAACACCCCGATCGTCGCCACCGTCGCTCCTCAGGTCGCGGCTTGGGCGCAACGCACGAGGCAGTCCCCTTCCCTGTACCTGATGCCCCTGTCCTTCGCGACGATCCTCGGCGGCGTCGTCACCGCGATCGGCACATCCACCAACCTGGTCGGCTCGGGCTTGATGGAGGCGCAGGGCATGGCACCGATGGGGATGTTCGAGATCTCGCTGCTCGGGGGTGGCGTCGCGCTCGTCGGGATCCTGTACCTCGTGCTCGCCTCGCCGAATCTGCTCCCGCCCAGGGTCGCGCCGCGGGACACGCTCGAGTCCTCCGCGCGCGAGTTCGTAGTCGAGATGGAGGTGATTCCGGGAGGCGCGCTCGACGGAGCCGAGGTCGAGACGGGAGGGCTGCGGAGTCTCGAGGGGGTCTTCCTCGCCGAGGTACGCCGCGGCGATGAGGTGATCGCGCCCGCACGCCCGGACACGGTCCTCCGGGGACGCGACGTGCTGGTCTTCTTCGGGCGCGCGGACCTCGCGCTCGACCTGACGAACAAGCCCGGTCTGCGCTCGGCAGAGCACAAGCACGCAGAAGCGTTTCATGCCGGCGGGCACACCTACTTCGATGTGGTCATCGGCCCGTCCTCCCCTCTGGTCGGCTCCACGCTACGCGACGCCGAGTTCCGGAGCCGTTATCAGGCGGCCGTGCTCGGCATCCATCGCTCCGGCGCACCCATCAAGGCCAAGCTCGGGGCCGTGCCCCTGCACGTCGGCGACATGTTGCTCGTGCTCGCGGACGAAGGCTTCCACGAGCGGTGGCGCGATCGGCCTGACTTCCTGCTCATCGCGCACCGCGGCGGCATGGCCCCGACGAGCACCATGCAGGCCTGGATCGTCGCCGTCGTGCTCGGCATCGTCGTGGTCGGAAACGCCGTGGGGCTCTTCCCGATCCTACAGGCGACCCTGGTCGGAGCGATCGTGCTGGTGGCGACGGGGGTGCTCACGGCCGGAGAGGCCCGGCGGTCCGTCGACCTCGACGTCATCATCCTGATCGCAGCCTCATTCGGACTGGGCACGGCGCTAGAGACCACAGGCCTGGCGGCGTCCGCCTCGGCTGCGATCGCCGCACCCTTCGAGTCGATGGGCCCCACCGGCGCGCTATTGGGAGTGGTGCTCGCCGCGGTCATTCTGACCGAGTTGATCACCAACAACGCCGCGCTGGTGCTCGTCTTCCCGATCGCGATGGCAACGGCCGCGACCCACGATCTCGACCCGCGCACGGTGGCCTTGATGGTGACGATCGCCGCGTCCGCATCCTTCCTCACCCCCATCGGCTACCAGACGAACACCATGGTCTATGGACCGGGCGGGTATCGCTTCGGCGACTACATACGGCTCGGGCTCCCGCTCACGGTGCTCGTGATCGTCGTGCTCATGCTGGGCTACCCACTGCTCTAGCCGGGCCGGAAAAGACTCGAGGCGGAGGGCCGGAGCCCTCCGCCTCGACGAACTGCGAGTCAAATCCCAGGGTTAGTTCGCCGCGAAGCAGTAGAAGAGCCCAGCCCCGCCCGTCTGCACCAGATTCTGCTGGCTGCAACCGCTCGAGATGTGTACCGCGTTCCAAGACGCGTTCGCGCCCCCGAGGCGGTCGTGATGCCCGAGCATCGCCCGACCCTCTGCGTTGCTCGTCCAGTTGTTGCAGGTCGTCGTGTTCGCAGCGCCGAGTATGGAGCGCCCGAGCGAGTTCGACCCCGTGAGGATGTCATGCTGGTTGGGCGTATCGCCCACGCCGTTCACCGGCTGACCGTTCTCGTCGGTCGCGGTCGGCTTCCGGATGTTGTTGCGGTCGCGCTCGAAGTCACCGTGCAGGTCGGCGACGTTCGCGGCGATGAGCTGGCCCGCCCGGTTGAACCAGGGGCCCGTACCGATGCGGTCACGCGCGTCCACGCCGACCACGGCACCGGCGGTGACCGTGCTCAGGTACGCGCGCCACACGCGGTCCCCCGCGCCCGGCGCACCGGAGGCAGCCGCCAGGGTCTGGCAATGACGGTCCGCACCCTCGAGTCCACCGAGGTTGGCGCCGTCACCGACGCCGCGGCTGGTGACGAAGAAGCTCATGGGCTGCGGCGGCTGCTGAGCCTGCTGGGCACGCGCCTCGTCGGCGGCCAAGCCGAACGCGGCGAGGGCCATCGTAACATTCAGTCCGATCAAACGTCTCATCTCACATCCTCCATCCAATGGGCAGGTGGTTGCAGAGGGGGACGGCCATCATAGACGGAGGTCACACGCCTTCACAAGCCGCGAAAGGTCCTGCGGAGGGGCGGACCTGTAAGGGACTCGTTAGTGTTCGATGAAGGGTGAGCAGGGACCCTCACAGGAGCGCTGCATCAGGATGAAGCGACGCCGGACGCCGAAGGCCAGCCCCGCGGTAAGCTTCGTGCACGCCGCCCTGGTCACGCTCGCCGTCGCCACCCTCGGCGCCGCGCGTCCCCTCGACCTCTCGGCCCAAATCTGGAGGTCGCAGGAGGGTCGCTTTGGCGCACCCATTCGCTCCGGCATTCCGTCCAACCGGGGTGGGTTCGTCTTCTGCCGCCTCTGGTACGATGCGGTACGCAGCATGGAGTCGGGTCTCGGTTGGAGCACCGACTACCCCGCGGCCGACGGGAACTTCATGACCCGACTCGAGGAGCTCACGCCGACGCGCATCGAGCGGTGGCAAAACGGCGAGCCGGGCATCGCGGCGGTACGCGCGACCGACCCCGACCTCTTCAAGTGCCCGTTCCTCTTCATGACGGACCCGGGCTCAGTTCGCTTCAGCGAGGCCGAGGTCGAGGGGCTACGCACCTACCTGGAGAAGGGCGGCTTTCTCTGGGCCGACGACATGTGGGGGAACCGCGCCTGGGCGTATTTCGAGGAGGAGATCACGCGCATCCTTCCGGACAACCCCATCGTGGAGCTCGACATCTCCCACCCGCTCTTCACCACGCACTACGTCGTCCCGGAGATCCCTCAGATCCCGTCGTACCAGTCCTGGTCGCGGAGCGGCGGCAGAACCTCGGAGTTCGGGGCCGAGACGGAGATCCCCCACATGCGGGCGATCTTCGATGAGGACGGACGGCTTCTCGTGCTGATCAGCTTCAACACCGACATCGCCGACGGGTGGGAGCGCGAGGGGGACGTGCCCGAGTACTTCTACAACTTCTCCCCCGAAGCCTACGGGCTCGCGATCAACGTCTTCCTGTGGGCGATGAGCCACTGAGGCGAGACCCGGGGACGACTCCTCACGAGCCGAGCCCCATGTCGAAGGTCCCGCTCACGACCAGCGGACCCGTAGGCCCGCCGGCGAAGCCGATGACCGTCGCCGTGAATGTGCCCTGGACGCGCTGGGGCGTGATGCTCGTCACGGTGACGCTCCCACTTCCGCCGACACGCGCGCTGGACCACTGCGCGGCCGGGTTGGTCGGTGCCCCGACCACGGATATGGAGCGGAAGGGGGGCAGCGTGTCGAGGGCGAAGGTGCCGATCGCAGACACCGCCTCGAGATTGATGCCGAGGGATGTACCGCTGTTGCTCCCGGACAACGAGAGGGTCGGCGTGGCCCCCGGCGGGTAGGACAACGTCGCGGCCGTGGCGATGAACGGGCCATGGACATCCCCCGCGATCCAATGACCCGTGTTCCCGGCCGCCGGACCGAGCCCCGCCGACACGGCGACGTCGAACGCCCCCTGCGTCACGGCCTTCGCGCCCGTCGCCACGTTTGGATCCGCATCGAAGTCGAAGGTCCCGGCGATGCGCGTCGCCGTAAGGGCGGTGACGACGACCTCCCCCTCCTCACCCGTCCAGGTCGTGCTCCAGGTGCTCGCGGACTGCGACAGGTAGCCGTTGCCCCCGACGATGGTCGGACCCACCCCGAGCGCATAGGTGCCAATACCGCTCACGTGATCGAGAACGAGGGTGAGGGAGTAGTCTCCCGGCCCGAAACCCAGTCCGGTGATCTCGTAGTGGCCCGGCAGCGCATTCGTCGCGCCGACGGAGCGCGCGTACCACTGCGTGCCGTCGATGCGCGCGTCGACGCCCGCGATGTTCCCGTCGAGGGTGGGCGCACCGGTGCAAGCGGCTGCCGCCAGCGCCAGCCACGCGGTCGAAGCCGATGCACGCATGGGACGCGCCTAGAAGGTCCCACCCATGCTGAACGAGCCACTGACGGTCAGTGACCCCGCGGTTCCCCCGATCCCCACTACCGTAGCGTTGAATGAGCCCCCGATTCGGCCCGTGTTCGACGTTAAGACGACAATGGAGCCGCTGCCGCCCGTGGTGTTGCTCGTCCATGCCGCGAGCGCATTCGTGGGCGAGCCGCCGACCTGCACACTGCGAGCGGGTGACGCGCCGAGCGTATAGGTGTTCGCGCCCGCGAAGTTGGCCACGCTGAGCGTGACCGTGCGCGTGCCGTTGTTCACGAGAATGAGGAGATTGCCGGAGGTCACCAGGGCCGTGCCGGCCGAACCGACGAAGGTCTCGGTCCCGCCGATCGAGCCCGAGAAGCTCGAGCCCTGATTGGCGGCGGCGACCCCTCCCGTTCCCGCGACCAGTAGGTCGAACTGGCCCTCGGTCACGGTCTTGTTCACGGCCGACCCCGACAGTGGCGTCGCGACGAAGTCGAAGGTCCCGACCATCCGCGTCGCCGTCAGCGTCGTGATCTGGATCTGGCCGTCGACGCCGGTCAGGGGGGTGCTCCAGCCACTGCCCGGAGGCTGCGACACGATGCCCGAGCCACCGAACATCTGGAGCCCCACCCCGAGCGGATACGTGCCCGTCCCGGTGATGTTGTAGAGCTGCAGCCCGATCGAGTAGTTGTTCGACCCAGTGCTCTTGAGCGCCGTGATGGAGTAGAAGCCCGGCGTCGGATTCTGGGCGGTGACCGCCGGCGCGATATCGGGCGCCCAGGCCACCCCGTCGATCTTCGCGGTGAAGTTCGTGGCACCCCCACCGCCGCCGGGGTTGGTCGGACCGCCTCCGCCACACGCGACCGCGAAGAGGGCGAAGGTGAACAGGACGATCCGTCTCATGGTGCCTCCCGGGGGATGGGTCGCCGAGCGAACGCGCGGCGACCGGACATACTCGGAGAGGTGGGCTTCTTGGGCAACTCGACCGCGTGGCCCTCAGCTCCCCGCGGCCCTCAACCCCTCCTCGACATCCGCGAGAATGTCCTCGATCGCTTCGCATCCGACGCTGAAGCGGATGAAACCTTCGCCGATCGCATCGCCCCCCCAGCGCGCGCGCCGCTCCGCAGTCGAATGCACGCCGCCGAAGCTGGTCGCCTCGCGGACCAATTGGAGCGCGCCCATGAAGCGCTCAGCGCGCGCACGATCCCCGAGATCGAAGCTCACCACGCCCCCGAAGGCGCGCATCTGGCGCTTCGCGGCCGCATGGCCCGGGTGCGTCGGCAAGCCGGGATAGTGAACGGCCTTCACCGCGGCGTGCGCCGCCAGGAACTCCGCCAGCCGCATGGCCGAGACGCACTGGCACCCTAGGCGCAATGGCAGCGTGGCCACGGACCGGTGCGCGAGCCATACCTCCATCGGCCCGGGGATGGCGCCGTGACGGGTCCGCCAGTCGCGCAGCGCGGACACCCGGGCCGGATCGCGGGACGCGACATGCCCGAGGATGAGGTCCGCGTGTCCGGTCACGGCCTTGGTGTCCGAGGCGACCACGTAGTCCGCGCCGAGCGCGAGCGGCTGTTGCAGATACCCGGTCGCCGTGGTGTTGTCGACCACCACCAGGGCTCCCACCGCATGAGCGGCGGCAGTGAGCGCGGCTATGTCGCACACGTCGAGGTGCGGATTGCTCGGCGTCTCGAGCCAGAGCAGCTTCGCGCCCGGCAGCGCCTTCCCCTGTGCATCGCCGCGGGTCGGCGCGAGACGAACCTCGACGCCGATCGTCTCTAGCCAGGTCGACGCGAGCGTGCGGATCGTGTAGTACGCCTCGGCCGGAAGCACGACCGCGTCCCCTGGCTTAAGGCACACGCCGAGCACCGCGCTCGCCGCCGCCATCCCCGATGCGAACGCCACGGCCTCGCCCCCTTCGAGCACGCTCAGCGCTTCCTCCCATGGCCGCCACGTCGGGTTCTCGAAGCGACCATAAGTGAGGCGGTGCTGCGCGGGGTCCCCCGGCGTGACGAAGGTCGAGACGAACTGAGGGCCCTCGACCATCGAGCCGGGCTCCTTCACGGGCTGGTAGCCGGCGTTCAGGATCTGCGTGTCGCGGTGCAAGCGGTTCTCCTGTTCTGGTCGACGAACGTCATGAGCCTTGGGTGGCGCCCGCATACTCCTCGAACAGGCCACGCGCCACCGCGAAGTCCTCCGCCGAGACGGCCGGTCGAATGGTCGGGATGGCCATGGGCTCAAGTATCGCAACGATGGCGTCCGCTCGCCTCGTCGGCGCGTCTGGCGTCGAGTCCGGTCGTGAACGAGACTCCACGCACCATGAGCCGACGAAGACGCCACCGCGCTCCGACCGACTCACCGGCGGACGGCGGAAAGAAGCCGACAGCGCCCGCCCCCAAGCAGTCGGTCCCCCCAC
>JBEBGN010000133.1:0-8935 GCA_040081395.1 Longimicrobiales bacterium | reverse complement strand
AGGGCCATTTCGACGGCACGGAGCGTCGCCTCGGCAACCGCCTCGAGCTTGGGGCGCGGCAAGTCCGCTGCGCTGGCGGTCCCGATGTATCGCTCGCCCTGCCACTGGATCTCGACCTTGTGCTTGACCTGGTTGGAGCGTTCGCTCTCGACCTGGTGACCGTAGAAGAGCAGCCGGCTTTCGTACGGCCGGGGCTCGGGCACGATCTGGAGCGCGCGCTCGAGTTCGGACGCCGGTGCGGGCACGGGCACGGCAGGCTTCTCGGTGGTCGTCTGCGCCACGGAGATCTTGCGGTGATCGACCGAGAGGTCGAGGCGCGCGAGCAGCGCAGACTCGACGTTGCGCACCGTCTGTTTGGGCTTGATGTCGGTGGTGGTCAGCAGGTGGATCTCCTCCACGTCGCCGCCCGGGCGTGCAACCACGCGCGCCGAAACGACGCCGGGGAGCGATAGTAGGAGCCTCTCGGCCTCCTGGATCGTCCAGCGGACTCGCTCTTCCTGCGGGGCAGTCATGTCGTGGCTCCAGCGCCTCCACCCGGGTACGTGCCGTACTGGACTCCCCGGGGGGATGGTGCCCCGCCCCGCCCCCATGCGCATGCGAAAAGCAAATGCGTGCGTTGCGTCGACGCCCCTTCGCCTGGGGGAGGCACCCGTAGCCGGCCGTCTCCGGTCGGCAAATCGGGCACCCACGAGGGGGCCGAAATCATATGTTTATTCTTCAGGCCCATCTATATATGCGGCTCCGATCGAAGTCAACATTTCCCGTAGGTACAATAAAATACCCCCTCGCGCGACACGCGGGGGGGCGTATTTCCATAGTAGGGGCGGCCCTTGGAAACCGCAATCTAAAACAAACGGCGGCCGTCCAAGTCGGTCGGGAAACGGATGCCGCCGAGCGCGGCGAGGGTTGGTGCGAAGTCCACTGTATAAACAGCCGAGTCGGTCACTCCGGGAACGACTCCGGGACCGAGCAGCATCATCTCGACATGGCGGTCATACCAATACGGACTGCCGTGGTCGGTGCCGGTCTCGAACGACGTGACCAGGTCCCCCTCGCCATAGCGCACCTCGACGCCGAAGCGAGAGAGCACGCCCCACGCGCGGCCGGGATAGTGCGAGTTTCTATAGAGCACCGCGAAGGAGTCGGAGGGCATGCCGCCCAGCGTGAGTTCGTGGTGGGTGTACGCCTGCTCCACGAGGCCTTCCTCTTCGATCTCGAGCGCGAGTCGCTCCGCAATCTGATCGGGGCTGCCGCCGCGCGAGGCGGCTGCGCGGAGTGCCGTGCCGAGGTCGGCGAGCACCTCGGCGTCGTCGATTCGCTCGGCCTCGCGGTTCCCTTGCCGCCGCGCCGCCTCGGGGGGGATGGTCACCCCGTGGTCTCCGGCGATCCCCGCGACCCAGGATCCTTCGCCGACCTCTGCGTCCAGATAGGTGAGGAGGTTCGCAAGCACGAGGTCCAGGTGGATCAGCGTGGAGAGCGCTTCCTGACTCAGCGGCCCATACCGGTGCCCGACGCGGTCCAACGCTGAGAACGAGACAGCGAGGAAGTCGACCGACCCGCGCTGGCCCAGCTGAAGCTGAACGATCGCCGTCTTCGCCAGCTCGAGCACGGCGTCGTCGCCGCGAGGGGTGTCGAACGCCCAGACGTTGAAGTCCTGCGAGCCCACGGCGCTCCCCGACTCGTCCACGCCCCGGTGCGGGAAGCTCGACTGGTCGCGCCCACCGACCTCATAGACCTGGGCGTCATCCTCAGCGAGTAACCGGAATTCGGCCGGGACCTCCGAGAGCCAAACCGGGCTGGAGGCGATCCCCGGCATGACCTCCTGGTTGAAGCGGGAGATCCAGGTAGGGTAGCGATCGGCGTAGTAGGTCGAGGTCACGAACGACGCCGTTTCCTCCACCATCCACCACACGTTCGCGTCGGTGTGACCCGCCATCGTGATCGCCGCGCGATCCTTCTTCGAGATCGAAACGGTACGGGCCTGCGGATCTGACGCCAGCACCCAATCCGCGATGCCTTCGCGGAGGATGTTCACGGGAGAGCGACCTTCGAGCGTCGGCTCCTGCTCGTAGCCCAGGATCGGGGACGTGGTGTCGGCGACGGCATAGGTCGTGATCCAGTCGAAGCCGGCGCGCTGCCGCCAATTGTTCGAGACGATCCCGTGCCGCGAGGGAAAGACGCCCGTCGCGAGGGTGGCATGGCCCGCCGCCGTCTCGGGCATGGCGTGCGCATGGGACGCCTGGCTGAATCGGTGCCCCTGGTCCAAGAACCGGCGGAAGCCACCGGCGGTCAGGGCGGGCTCGTAGCGGTCGAGGAGGTCTCCGCCGAGTTGGTCCACCACGATCATGACGACCAGGGAGGGGGTCCCGGCGCCCTGGGCAGAGAGCGTACCCGCATACCCGAGTGCGAGGGCAGCGATCACCGCGGCGCGGAGGATGCGGTTCATTCGGGGGTCGACTCGGCGGGTCGTCTTCACGGCTCCAAACACGGCGGCGCCCGCGGAGTTCCACCGTTCCCGTCTTGCCATCGCAGCGCCCCGGCGGGGATCCGACCTTCTGCCTGCCACCTTGCTGCGGAGGAATCGATGCACCCTACGCTTCCCGGGCTCGTCCACGCTCCCGGCGCCCTCTTCGATGAGCGCGGCCGACCCGACTTCCGGGACGTGTTCGGAATGCTCGCCGCCTCATCCACCGATATCGCAACCGCGGTGACGCGCGTGCGTTTGAGCACGGTCGACCTCACCGGACGTGAGCTGCGCGGTGTCGAGCACTTCCGCGTACTCGTCGCAGAAATGAACGCGCTCCGCCTCGATGCCGAGGCGAGAAGCCTGGAGGCCGATCCCAAGAGGGCACCGAACGCCGACTTGCTTCGCGCATTGCTCGAGAGCGGCCGCCTCGAGATCCGATCCGCTCCCCTGGCAGGCTGGACCCCCGACTTCTCGGTGTTCTCGGGACCCGCCGGTCCGATCGCCGTGCTGGTCGGGTTCCACTGGTTCGAGCGTCCGTACGCACACCGTGGGCCTGCGCTCGGCGCGCTCCTCATGGAGGAAGCGGCACGAATGGCAGCGCGGCGCCACGAGGAGGTTTGGGAGCGGGCCCACGATGTCGGGCCCGCCGTATGGAACATCCTGTCCAAGGCCCGCTCGACCGCGCGAAGCCTGGCCGCGCTCGGTTGACCACCCCTACGGAGCCCCCTTAATTACCCGACCCGCGTCCGCGCGGGCCTTTCCGGCGTAGCTCAGTTGGTAGAGCAGGTGACTGTTAATCACCGGGTCACAGGTTCGAGTCCTGTCGCCGGAGCTTCCTTCCGACCCGTTGGGCGTCGACTACTTCGCCCGGTCGAGGTACTCGCCCGTGTTCGGGTTCACTCGCACTTTCTCCCCCGACGAGATGAACTCGGGCACGTTGATCGTGACCCCGTTCGAGAGCTTCGCCGGCTTGTAGGAGGCGGTCTTCGTGGCGGTCTTCATGACCGGAGTCGTTTCCACGATCTCGAAGGTGAGCGCGTTCGGCAGCTCGATGCTGATGGGCCGCCCCTCGAAGTACTCGGCGATCACCATCATGCCGTCATTCATCCACTGCGCGTAGTCCCCGAGCGCCTCGTCGTCCATCTCGAACTGATCGTAGGACTCCGTGTTCATGAAGTGGTACGAGCTCGCGTCCTTGTAGAGGTACTGGAGCTCGTGCGTCTCCATTTGCGCTTGCTCGATGGTGTCGCTCGCGCGGAAGCGGTGCTCGAGCGACGCCCCGGTCTTCAGGTTGCGCATCTTCGCGTGCACCATCGCACGCAGGTTGCCGGGCGTGTGGTGTTGAAACTCGATGACGCGGCAGAGTTGCCCATTGAAGATGATGGACATACCGCGGCGGAGACTGGTCGCTTGAATCGACATGGGAACCGGAGTGCTCGGGTCGACGCATGGGACCTCGGGCGGTCCCACGGGCGACCAATCTACACCGAAATCGGTCGCTAACGAGCCGGGGTCGTGTCCCCGAGGGCGGCAGCGTCGACGATGCGTACCCTCACGAGCCCGCGCACCCAACGCGCGTGGAACCCGTCCCCCGGTACGACGAGTCGGATGGGGCCGTCTCCTTGGGCCAGTGGCTCTCCGTTCCGAGTGAGTGCGGCGAGCGCCGACACGGCACCGAACTGCGGATCCACCTCCGCCAGCGCGATCGCCACCCGATACCCGTCGGAGCCCTCCGCGAGCAGCACCAGCGACATCGCCGGACCGCGAAGGGTGCGCCCGGCGGGAGCCCCGGCCAGAGTGGCGAGGTCGCGAAGTCCCGGTCCCCGGTAGACCGCCGAGCCGCCCTCTTCCGTGGCGGTGGCCTCCGAGGGGGCCAGGGCCACCAGTTCGGCAGCGGTCAGAGCTCTCGTCCGGCCGTCGAGGGACACCAGCTCGAGGGTCGGCGCGAGCTGCTCCGAGACCGCTGGGGCGGCCGATCCGAGGCCGAGGAGAATGACCAGGCCGAAGGAGTGAAACGGGATCATGGCAGGGCGTGGTTGCATGGAGCCATGTGTAATGTGTACACGACTAACAGGCAAGTATACACGACCAAGACATGCGGTTGACGTACGCCCCTCTTGGCAGGGATGTCATGCGCGCCATACGTTTCCCCGACCTCATCGCCTGGAGTCTGCCATGACCGAGCCCCGCCTCGAAAACACGGTGAAGCAAGAGCGCGAGCGCTTGGGGCTCTCGCAGCAGGCACTCGCCGAGCGGGTGGGAGTGAGCCGACAAGCCATCGTGGCCATCGAGGCAGCGCGACAGGTACCCTCCACGGTCCTGGGCCTCCGGATCGCGCGGGCGCTCCGGTCCAGAGTCGAGGACCTCTTCCGCTTGAGCACCGAGGGGGGACTCGCGGCTCGCGTCGCGCCCCGAGAGGTAGGCTCCTCCTCGGTCCCGGCCGGCACCCGAGTCGCCCTGGGGGAGGTCGCCGGTCGATGGATCGCACACCGACTCCAGGCCGATGCGACGCACGCCGCCGATGGCGTGCTCGCGTCCGAGGCGAGCGACCGCACCGCCGTCGTCCGTCCTCTCGCTGAGCTGTCCCTGCTTCGACGGAACGTACTGGTCGCCGGGTGCGCGCCCCTGCTCGGGGCCCTCGCGCAGCACGTCGGGGGCCGCTCCGGCGACGCGCGCGCGACGTGGCTCGCGGCCGGGAGCACGCGAGCGCTGGACCTCCTGCGGGACGGTTTGGTCCACGTCGCCGGAGTGCACGTCGGAGGGGCCCCCGACCAGGAGGACAATGCTGCGCTCGTGCGACGCATCTTGCCCGACACGAGAACGCTCCTCGTCAACCTCACGCGGTGGCGGCTCGGACTCGTCCTGCCCGCAGGGAATCCGCTGGGCATCCGCTCAGGTGCTGACCTACTCCGCCCGGGGTTGCGGCTCGCGCGACGCGAGCAGGGCACGGGAGCAGACAAGTTGGTGCGCGCGCTCGCCGCCGCAGAGGGGATCGAGCGGCCCGTCTTTCCCGGTCCGTTCGCTGGCGGCCATGTCGAGGTCGCTCAGCTCGTACGCTGCGGTGCGGCAGACGTGGGTGTGGCGATCGAGAGCGTCGCACTTGCCGACGGCCTCGCCTTCGTTCCCCTCGTCGAGGAGCGCTTCGATCTGGTGGTGCCGGCGCATCTCGCGTCCGAGATGCCCGTTGCCCGTATGATCGATGCTCTCGCGGATCCGTCCTTTCGCGCCGACGCGCGCGAGCTGCCGGGATACGACATCGAGTCGTGCGGCCACGTCACGACGCTCGAGGCGGCGTGAGGGTGCGCATCGGGGGGCTCGTCCTCCTGTTCGCGGTCGCGGGATGCGGTGGAGCGGAGACGCCCGAGCGTGCTACGCTGAGCGTGTATGCCGCGTCCTCCATGACCGATGCGTTCGGTGAGATGGAGCCCGTGTTCGAACGGGCTCATCCCGGTGTCGATGTGGCGGTCACGTACGCGGGGAGCCAGGTGCTCCGCCTGCAGATCGAGCAAGGTGCGGCCGCGGACGTGTTCGTCTCGGCGAACGAGGAGCATATGCAGGCGCTCGAGGCGGCAGGGCTGGTGGAGGAGAGTCGTGTCTTCGTCCACAACGAGTTGGTCATCATCGTGCCTCCGGACAACCCGGCGGGCATCGAGTCACTCTCCGATCTGGCCGAGGCGAGCCGCATCGTCTTGGGCACCGTCAACGTCCCCGTCGGGGAGTACGCCCGCCAAGTGCTCCGGCTCGCGGCACCCACGCACGGCGAAGGGTTCGAGGCGATGGTCCTCTCTCGGGTGGTGTCCGAAGAGAGCAACGTCCGCCTCGCCCGCGCCAAGATCGAGCTGGGGGAGGCCGACGCAGCGATCGTGTATCGCACGGATGCGGGCCCCTCCGATCGGGTGCGTATCGTGGAGATCCTCCGCGAAGTGAACGTGATCGCGGACTATCCGATCGGTGTGCTCGAGCGCACCGAGGCGCGGGAGCTCGCGGAAGCGTGGATCGAGCTGGTCACCAGCCCCGAGGGGCAGGCTGTGCTCGCGCGGCACGGGTTCATCGTCGAGTGAGCTACGGCACCCCCGAGCGGCCCAGCGACCGGCGAGGACGGCTGCTCCTGCTCCTCGCCGCTGCGCCGATCCTGTTCCTGCTGGTGGTGCCGCTCATCGCACTGGGTATCGCATCGTCCCCGGCCGATCTGGCGTCCGGCGTCCGCAGCCCGCTCTTCGGACCTGCACTCTGGTTGAGCGCGCGCACCACCCTTATCACGCTGGTCATCGTCGTGGGCACCGGCACGCCGCTCGCGTGGTGGCTGGCGTCGAGCAGCGGGAGCGGGGCGCGCACCCTGGAAGCACTCGTCGATCTGCCGATCGTCATTCCCCCCGCGGTGGTGGGGATCGCGCTGCTCGAGACGTTCGGTCGGAGCGGGCTCTTCGGAACGCCGCTCTCGGCACTGGGCGTCCAGGTGCCCTTCACGACGCTCGCGGTCGTGCTCGCCCAGGTCGTCGTGTCTGCGCCGTTCTACGTGCAAGCGGCCGTGGCGGCGTTCCGCCGCATCGACCGCGACATGCTGCTCGTGGCCCGCACGCTCGGGCAGTCCGCGCGGGGGGCCTTTCTGCGGGTGGCCGTCCCGATCGCCCTCCCCGGACTGGTGGGCGGTGCCGCGCTCGCGTGGGCCCGTGCGCTCGGGGAGTTCGGTGCCACGCTTCTGTTCGCGGGTAATCTGCCTGGCACCACGCAGACGATGCCGCTCGCGATCTACGCAGCACTCGAGTCGGACGTGCGTGTCGCGGTGGCGCTCTCGCTGGTGCTCGCCGCCGTCTCGCTCGGGCTACTCTTCGCGCTCCGCATGGCGCCACGGGCATGGGCCGCCGCTTTGGGTACCGAGAGGCGCGGGGCATGAGCTGGAGTGCGACCATCCGAATGCGTCTGGGTGCGCTCGATCTGGACGTCGACCTCCGGGGCGGGAACGCTCCCGTGGCGATCATCGGCCCGAACGGGTCGGGGAAGACGACGCTCCTCAGAACCATCGCCGGGGCTTTTCGACCAGCGTCGGGAGTCATCGAGATCGGTGGGGTGCGCGTCTTCGACGGCGAGAACGCCACCGACCTCGCGCCCGAACGCCGCGACGTCGGCTACGTGCCCCAGGGATGCGGGCTGTTCCCGCACCTCACTGCGCTCGACAACGTCGCGTTTGCGCTGATCCCCCGGGGTGCACCGCTCGCGGAGCGACGAGAGTCGGCCCTGCGCATCATGGAGCGACTCGGGTGCGCGCACCTGTCAGGCCGGTTACCGGGCAGCCTCTCCGGCGGCGAACAGCAACGCGTGGCCCTCGCCCGGGCGATCGCCTGCGAGCCGAGGCTGCTCCTGCTCGACGAGCCGCTGGCGGCACTCGACGCACCGGCGCGCCGTGCGCTCCGGACATACTTGGCGTCGCACCTCGCCGAGCAGGGCCGACCTGCGCTGGTGGTCTCGCACGAGGCGCGCGACGTGTATGCCCTGGGTACCGAGGTGCACGTGCTCGAGCGGGGCCGCATCGTCCAGAGCGGCACGCCAGAGGCTGTGGCGAGGGCGCCCGCGACGGAGTTCGTCGAGGCGTTCTTCGAAGGCTAGCGCGCTCTCGCCGCGCTACTCCACTGTCGCCGGATCCACCCGCGTCGGCGTCGCCGCCCCCGATACGATCCGCTCGGCCCCCCGTGCGATCGCACGAATGGTGCGGAGCATATGCTGCTGATCCAGGGTCTCGACTTCGTCGCTCACCTTGTGGTAGTCCTGGTCGGTGTCGATCGGCGTCGAGGAGATCGAGTGGGCCGGCACGCCGAGGCGAGCGAGCGTGACGTTGTCCGACCGCGAGAACAGCCGGAAGCCATCGTACGGGTCCGCGATGAACTGGAAGCCGGTACCCTGTGCGCCTTGCTGGAGGATCTCCCCGAACGACGAACGATCGAACCCGGTGATCCAGGCGACGTTGGGCCCGGCCGCGGCGGGCTTGCCGATCATCTCGATGTTGAACATCGCGACCACTTCGTCGGCGTTCAGCTGACGGGAGTAGTGGCGCGACCCGAACCCACCGGCTTCCTCCGCGGTAAATGCCGCGAACAGGAGAGTGCGCTCTGGGGTGCCGCGCGCCGCGAAGTACTTCGCGAGCGCCACCACCGCCGCAGTGCCCGAGGCATCGTCGTTCGCGCCGTTGGCGATGGAGTCGCCGAAGATGGGGCGCTCGAAGCCGATGTGGTCGTAGTGCGACGAGAAGAGCACGAACTCGTTGGCCCTGCGTCCGGGCAGCACACCGACGACGTTCGCGAGCGGCTCTTCGACAACGTTCGCCGTGTGGGTGACGCGATAGGTCGCGTTCTCGTCCGCGCTCACCAGTGCAAGCACGACCGCCGCCCCCGCGGCGCTCGATAGGACGCGCACGGGACGCCGGAAGAGCTGGACCAGCGATCCGAACCCTTCGCGGTGCGCTTCATCGATGAG
>JBEBGN010000132.1:0-8961 GCA_040081395.1 Longimicrobiales bacterium | reverse complement strand
GCCCCCAGCGCGCCCGCCCACGCGACACTTCCGCGGATGTCTTCCGCCCAGAGCCTACCGTCGACACCCAGGCTCAGGTTGAACGGGACCATCTCCGGGGCCATGCCGCTCGCGAAGCGACCGCCCCACAATCCGCCGGTCGGCTTCTCGCCCCCGGCTCCGGCTTCGGCGGCTATAGCGCCCCCGCCTCGATGACCTCGTCGATGAGCTTCGACACTGCATCGCCGTTGCGCGCTGCGCGATCGACCGCAGTCTGCGCGCGCACCGGCAAGCCGAAGAGGCGGATGAATCCGGCGGCATCGGCCTGGTCGTACGTGGCAGAGGCGCCGAAGCTGGCGAGGTCGTGGCGATAGAGTGACAGGGGGCTCGTACGCGAGACGGCGGTCGCCGAGCCTTTGTAGAGCTTCACCTTCACGGCGCCCGTGACGTTCTTCGACATCACGTCGCTCATCGCCTGCATCGCCTCGCGCTCGGGCGTCCACCAGCGGCCTTCATAGACCAGGTCCGCCCAGCGAGCGGCCATCTGGTCCTTGAGCCCCTCGATTCTCCGGTCGATCGTGAGCGCCTCGAGGTCCTTGATCGCGGCGTGCAGGATGGTGCCGCCAGGCGTCTCGTACACGCCGCGGGACTTCATGCCGACCAAGCGGTTCTCGACCACGTCCGCTCGCCCGACGCCGTGTCGCGAGCCGATCTCATTCAGCAACTGGAGCAGCTCGACCGAGCCGAGCGCTTCACCGTTCACCGCCACGGGGACGCCGGCCTCGAAGCCGATCGTCACGTACTCCGACTTGTTGGGCGCGCGCTCGGGGGACACGGTCCACTTGAACATGTCCTCCTCGGGCTCGAACGCCGGATCCTCGAGGGGGCCGCCCTCGTGCGAGATGTGCCACAGGTTCTCGTCGCGCGAGTAGAGCTTGGTTTGATCGACACCTTCGAGCGGAATCTTCCGCACTCGCGCGTACGCGAGGGCGTCCTCGCGCGACTTGATGTCCCACTCCCTCCAAGGAGCGACCACCTTGAGGTCGGGCGCGAGGGCGGCGTACGCGAGCTCGAAGCGCACCTGGTCGTTGCCCTTCCCCGTGCAGCCGTGGGCGAGCGCGTCGGCGCCGACCTTCAGCGCCACGTCGACCTGCGCCTTCGCCAACAGTGGACGCGCGATCGCGGTGCCGAGCAGGTACTTGCGACCGTACACCGCGCCGATCTTGAGCGTGGGGAACGCGAAGTCCTCGACGAACTCACGGCGCAGGTCTTCGGCGTAGAGCGCGGAGGCGCCCGTCGCGATGGCCTTCTTGTCGAGTCCGCCCAGGCCGCCGGGCTGTCCCACGTCGCCCGCCATGCAAATCACTTCGGCGTCGTAGTTCTCGCGCAGCCACGGCACGATCACGGAGGTATCGAGCCCGCCCGAGTACCCGAGGACGACCTTCATGCTCTCGCTCGCTCCGAGCGCCTCCGTGCGACGAAAGCGCTCCTTTGTGAAAAAGGGCCCGGGGGTCAGAGGTCCGACGCTTCCCGCCAAAAGCGCTCGGGGGGCCCCTTGCCCCTAACCTCCGCCCCCGGTCCCCGAATCAGGTTCCGTGAGTTGTTGCTCGCCGACTTTGAGTCCGACGATGGCATAAATATGCAGCCCAGATGCATGACGTCAACCCCGGGTTTGCCCCTTGGACAGGGCTCGCCGACAAAGAAAAAGGCCGGGTCGCGCCAGCGGCCCGGCCTGCATGATATCCCACATATGTTTCCTAGTCGGAGGGCTGCAGACCGGCCATGCGCTCGATGCGCCCCCGCAGGTCCGCGAGGGCCTCTGTGTGCCGCACGATGATCAGGATGGTGTCGTCGCCAGCCAGGGTGCCCAGCACCTCCGGCCACTCCTCCCAGTCGATCGCGGCCGCCACCGTTTGGGCCGCCCCCTTGAGCGTGTGGATCACGAGAAGGTGATCGACGCCGTCGACGCTGCGGAAGAGCGTGGGGAGGAGGGATTCCAGGGGAGGGGTGCTCTCCCATTCCTCGGGCAGCGAATAGTGTGAGGTCCCATCCGCGTCCGGCACCTTCACCAGGCGCAGTTCACGGATGTCGCGCGACAGCGTCGCCTGGGTGACCTCGGTTCCCCGCTCCAGCAGCAGCTCGCGGAGCGCTTCCTGGCTGCTCACGCGGCTCTCCTTGATCACGTCGAGAATCTGTGAGTGTCTCTCTCGCTTGCTCACGCGATCACCCCCGCAATGAGCGCGGCGAGGCGCTCAGGCTCGAAACCCACGCTCCGGTCGACCTCCTGGCCGCCCCGGAATACCACGAGCGTCGGAATACTCCGGATGCCGTAGCGAGCGGAGACCTCGGGTGCGCGGTCGGTATCGACCTTCACGACGAGGAGCTTGCCCATGTGCTGCTGCGCGAGCTGGTCTACGACCGGAGCCACCATGCGGCAGGGGGCACACCAATCCGCATAGAAATCCACCAGCACGGGTACGTCGGCCCCCTCGACCGTGGTCGCGAAGTCCGCATCGCTGACCTTCACGGGCCGGTCGAGCAGGATCGGCTTCCCGCACTCGCCGCACGCCGGACGATCCGCCGCCCGCGCGAGGTCGACGCGATTCAACTTGTCGCAGAACACGCAGCGGAGGGTGACGGGGCTCACGGACTTGGTGGCGGCCACGGGGTTCCTCGGAGGGCTTTGTGAAGTCGCAATGAAGTGGCATCCAAGTTACCCGGGACCGTACCGGGGTTCCCGGACCCGCGAATGGAAGGGCCCGGCAGGCGATGCCTGCCGGGCCCCCAAACCCTCGTGGCGCGAGAGCTAGAACAGGTCGTACCGAACGCTGAGCATCGCGAACCGCCCGATCCGAGGCACGCCCACGAAGGACCGATGGCCCGCGTCGAAGATGTTGTTCACCACGAGCTGCATGGTCGCGTCGGTGGTCGGAACCTTGTAGGCGACGTTCATGTCCATGATCGGCCGACCCGTGCCCCAACCCCAGAAGCCTCTGGCCTCCACGCAGTCCTCCGTGAAGATGCCCACGGGCTGGTCCGGGATGCATCGAGTGCCCACGTAGCCCGCGGACTCCGCCGGGAACTCGCTCGTGAAGCGCCAGCGCGCGCCCCCCGTCAGGCCAGTGGAGACGTTCCGGTACCCGACTCCGAGGCTACCCTTGAACTCGGGCGCGTTCAATGCGATCGGTGCCTGGTTCTCGGGCCGGAAGTAGTCATCCGAGACCGCCGACACCGAGCCGGTCATGGTCCAAGCGTCGTTGAGGAAGTACTCGAAGGCCAGGTCCGCGCCCCAGAGCTCGATATCTCCCGAAATGTTGCGGTAGGTGACGATGATTTCGGGGCGAGAACTCCCCTGGATCTCGCTGGACGCCACCACGCCGAGCGGCACCGTGGCGAGTCCCGTGGCGAGAGCCGTGACTTCGGCGGCCACCTGCGCCTGCGCCTGCGCCAGCGTCAGTCCCTGCCCCATGAGTTGGGGCACCCGCACGGTACCGTAGGGCGTCGCGATGAAGGCTCCGACGTCGGGTCCGTTCATGGTGAGGAGCGGGGTCTGCACGACCAGCGGCGAGACGAAGTTGTTCTTCTTCATCCAGTAGGCATCCGCCGTGATCTGGAAGCGGTTGGCGAAGAGACCCGTCCAACCGAGCTCGATCGACTCGGTGTAGCTCTCCTCGATGGCGGGAACCTCATCGAGGACCGCGCCCACGAGCGCTTGCTGGGCCCGCGTGGTTGGATCGGTCAACATCCAGTCGATGTCCGTGGACGTCGGGGTGAGGCTGCCGAGCAAGGTCGCGGTTTGGCTATTGATCGCCCCCTGGGCTTGGAGCACGCCCACCGCGGCCGGCCAAAGTGCACCGGGGCTAGGGGCCGGAACGATCGGGTAGGCTCCCGAAGAAGTGATGAACGGAGAGCGGAACTGCGTCTGTCCGCCAGGCTGGAGGGACCACCCGTCCTTGCCCGTACCATACGCGCGCACGCCGTACCCGAGCGGTCCGATCTGCGGCGCGGCCCCCCCCGAAATGTCGAGGAAGGAGTTGAGGCTCGAGGGCGTCGAGAAGGCTCGGTTGTAGCTGAGGCGCACGCTGTGCCCCACGATGGGCCGGTACACCAGGCCAGCCCGTGGCGAGAACACCTTGTCCGCCACCAGCGAGTGATCGTCGAGACGCCCAGCCAGGATCAAGTCGAGCTGGTCGGTCAGCAGCGTCTTCGACTGGAGGTAGACGCCCCACTCGTCGATCTCGTCGTCGGACTCGTAGGTCCCATTGATCGTGCCCTTGGTGTCCGGACGCGTGCCGAAGTAGTCGAAGCCGTAGGTGAAGTCCTGCCGGCCCTCCGCGAGACCGAACCCGTGCTGGATCTGGCCCACCCACAGCCCGGACTGGTCGGTGAGCGCCATCCCGTCACGGAGCAGGTACGTATCGCCCGCGTCGGTGGTGTTGAAGTACCCCTGAGCAAAGAGGCGGCCGAGGTTCATGCGCGCCTGATAGAACTCGTAGATCCAGTTACCGGCCTGTCCGGCGCCGAGCCCGGTGAGCTCGATCCCCGTTGCATCCGTGCGCCCATAGGTCGCGACGAGCGTGCCGTCGTCCGCGAAGCGCCAATCGGCGCGCACCTCGCCCGACCAGCGCTCGATATCGTAGTCGCGGATTCCGACCCGGTCGCAGACCGTCCCCGCCTGCGCGGTCGTGAGCCCGCGAACGACCTTGTCGGAGATGCACGCTGGGCGACGTGACGTGGTCCCGGCCACCACTCGCGCCGAGTCCTCTGCGGGGTCGACATAGAACCACTCATCCCCCTTCAGATACTGCCCCGAGACCTTGAAGCCGAAGTTCTCAACGGGCCGCCACGCCGAGCGGAAGTGACCCATGAATGCCCCCTGCTCCCCCGCGCCCAGCGTCACGGTCGTGCCCTGGCTGTTCAGCGGTGACTTCGTGAGGATGTGCACGACGCCGTTCGCGGTGTTCGGCCCGTACAGCGCGGAGCCCGGTCCGAGCACGACCTCCATTCGCTCGACGTCGTCCTCGTTGGACGGAATGAAGTGCATCAGGTTCACGCGCAGGGACGGGACACCGGCGAGCCGGTTGTCCGTCAGCATATGCAGCGCGCCCGAGAAGATGTTGTTGAACCCGCGCACGACGACGTTCGACGCTTGGAGCCCATGGGAGATCACATCGACGCCCGGGGCGGTCCGGATGTGCTCGCTCAGCGACGGCGCGGGGCGCTCGGCGATATCGATCGCGTTCACTACGTGCACCGTCTGCACGGCCTGACTCACGCGGGCCGCGTCGCCGCGGTCTACCGTGACCTGGATCGCATCCATCTCTTCGGCGCGCGTCGGCAGCAGGATATCCAGCGTGGTCGTTTGGCCCGCCGGTACGTTGACGTTGTCGATGCGCCGCTGCGCGTGACCCAACCGCGTCACCACGATGTCGTACGTCCCACCCGGAAGCGCGACGCGGTAGACGCCCTGACCGTTGGAGAGCACGGACGTCGCCTGCGGCGTACCCACGATGCCCACCGAGGCGGCATCCACGGGCTCGCCCGACTCGCTCGAGATCCGTCCGGTCAAGATGGTCTGCTGCGCAGCGAGCGGGGCGGCCCAAGCGAGGGCGGCGAACACGAGAGTGACGATTGCGCTTCTTATACGCATGTCGGTCTCCTGCCTTGAACGAGGGGCATTTCCAGGAAGGGTCGCGGCTAACCTAGAGCCGGCCTCCTCCGGTCGGCAATCACCGCCGTGACCCAACAGATGGGACGGAATGACGCAGCCGCGGCGCGACGCCTACGTAGACGGGACGCGGCGGACATACGTCGTCGCTGGCCGCGCACCCACGGCGACGACGCGGGCCGACTGGAACGACAGAGCCCCGACGGCCGATTGCCGTCGGGGCTCCCTCTACGTTACTGGGGCGGCAGGTCTCGAACCTGCAACCTCCTGGTTAACAGCCAGGCGCTCTGCCAATTGAGCTACACCCCACCAGACTTCGCGGGGCCACAGTCTCGCAACGGGGCCCTGTGGTCGTCAACCGGTTTCGCCGGTCCGTGTCAGAGTCGAGACACCCCCGTGCGCGTCCGGCTACCCGAGCGCCTTCAGCTCCGCAACCGTGGTGCGGACGGCCTGGGCGCTCGCCTCGAGCGCGGCCTTTTCCGCGGCGCTCAGCTCGACCTCGATCACCCGCTCGAGGCCCTTCTCTCCGAGCAGGCAAGGCACGCCCAAGAAGAGACCCTTCATGCCGTACTCGCCCTGGAGCCAGGCCGCGCACGGCAGAATGCGCCGCTTGTTCTTGGCGATCGCTTCGGCCATCTGCACCGCTGCAGCCGCCGGCGCATAGTACGCGCTCCCGGTCTTGAGCAGCGCCACGATCTCGCCGCCGCCTTTGCGTGCGCGGTCCACGAGCGCGTCGATGCGGTCCTGCTTCATGAGCTGCGCGAGCGGGATGCCGCTCACCGAGGTGTAGCTCGCGAGCGGAACCATCGTGTCGCCGTGTCCGCCGAGCACGAGGGACTGGATGTCCTCGATGCTGACGTTCAGCTCGAGCGCAATGAAGGAACGGTAGCGCGCGGTGTCGAGCACGCCCGCCATGCCGATGACGCGCTCGCGCGGGAAACCGCTCGCCTCCATGGCCACCTGCGCCATCACGTCGAGCGGGTTCGTCACCATGATGATGATCGAGTTCGGCGCGACGCGCTTGATCTCGGAGCTGACCGAGCGGATGATGCCCGCGTTGGTCTTGAGCAGGTCGTCCCGGCTCATGCCCGGCTTACGCGCGATCCCGGCCGTGACGATGAAGATCTCCGAGCCCGCCGCGGGCTCGTAGTCGTTGGCGCCCTTCACGCGCGTATCGAAGCCTTCGATAGGGGCACTCTCCCATTGGTCGAGGCCCTTCCCCTGCGGCACGCCCTCGACGACGTCCACGAGGATGACTTCCTGGGCGAGCTCCTTCAGGGCGAGCAATTGCGAGCAGGTGGCGCCAACGTTGCCGCCGCCAACGACGGTGATCTTCTTGAGCATGAATCGGGTGCCGCGGGATGGGTGGATGCCGGAAACGCGGGCAGGAGTGTAAGCGAGCCCCGCCACTATTTCTACTGCCCTTCGACCGCGCACCCGCCGACCGGCGGCCAGGCGGTCCGCTGCCCGACTACCCGCCGGTCTGGGAGAGGGCCGCGAGACCGCCGGAACCCAGCGTGCTCCCCTGAATGAGGTAGTGGCGCTCCGGTTTGATGCGGAGCGTCTCGTCGATGAGCGGCCGGATGTCCCGACCGGCACGGAGGGGGTCGCGCAGGTTCGTCTGGATGTGCCCGAAGAGGCAGGGGCGCAGCTGGCCGTCAGCCGTGAGCCGCATGCGGTTGCAGCGGTCGCAGTAATTGTGGCTCATGGGCGTGATCACCCCGATCGTGCCGGGAGCGCCCTTGAACTGGTAGTAGCGCGCAGGTCCATTTCCGAACGGCCCCGCGACGGGCTCCAGGTCGGCGATGCCGCGCACGCGCTTCAAGGCCTCGTCGCAGGAAACGAACTGCTTGGCGGCCAGGTCGAGGTTGGCGCCCGTCGGCATCATCTCGATGAAGCGGACGTGCCAGGGGCGCTCGCGCGTGATCTCCGCGAAGTCCTCGATTTCGTCGTCGTTCGATCCGCGGATGAGCACGACGTTGATCTTGATGGGCGCGAAGCCGACGCGCTCGGCCGCGTCGAGGCCCTCCATGATCTTCGGATACGACCCGGGCCGGCGCGAGATCGCGTCCACCCGCTCCGGGCGGAGCGAGTCGAGCGACACGTTCAGCCGGTGCACCCCGGCGGCGCGCAGCGCGTCGGCCTCTTCGGCCAGCAGTACCGCGTTGGTCGACAGCGACAGGTCGCGAATGCCGGGCACCGCGGCGATCATGCGCATCAGCTCGGGCACATCACGCCGGACGAGTGGCTCACCCCCGGTGATGCGCACCCGCTGGAGCCCCATGGGCGCGAGCGTGCGGATGATCTGCGCGATCTCCTCGTAGCTGAGCAGGTCCTCGCGCGGGAGCCAGGGCAGCCCCTCCATCGGCATGCAGTACACGCAGCGCAGGTTGCATTTGTCGGTGATCGAGACCCGCAGGTACTGCACGGTGCGTCCGAACTGGTCGATCATCGGGCGCTCGCCGCTGCCGGGTCGACGCCCTCGACCCAGTCGGAGCGCCCGCTCGTGTAGTGCTCACGCTTCCATACGGGGAGGCGCTTCTTGATCTCCTCGATCACATAGCGCGACGCCTCGTACGCCTGCGCGCGGTGCGGACTCGAAACCGCGATCGCCACTGACACATCCCCGATGGCGAGCTCTCCCACACGGTGCACGACCACCAGACGGTCCGTGCCGAGCCGCTCCGCAGCTTCACCCGCGATCTCGGCGAGCACCGGCGTGGCCATGCTCTCGTAGGCCTCATACGTCATGCCGTTCACGGCCTCGCCGCCCGCGTGGTTGCGAACGGTGCCGAGAAAGAGCAACACCGCACCGTCCTCAGGCCCACCCACGAGGCCGAGCACCTCGGTCGGATCGATGACCGCGCTCACGACGCTCGCGCGGACCACCTCAGCCACCCGCCACGGGCGGAATGAACGCCACTTCGTCCCCCGCGCGCAGCTCTTCCGACGGCAGTGCGTACGAGCGGTTCACGGCGATCGCCGGCTCACGAGGCAGTGCGTTGAACGGCGCACCGCGGCTCCTCAGCTCCATCACGAGATCGGCGACCGTGGCGCCCTCCGGCAGATGGACGTCGAGCTTCGACGTGCCGAGCAGGTCGCGGTAGGCGGCAAAGAAGAGAGCTTGGACGGACAACCGAGGCGCCTGGGAGAGGGGGGCGCTCATGCGAGCTTCACCAAGTGAACCGGCCCCGTCCGGGCCGTCAACGTTCTCGTTGCCCCCAACCCACGGGTCAGATCCCGGGCTGACTACTCCCGGGCTGTGTGCGGCGCGCCTGCCCCCCGCCACCGATACGTCCCCCACGTGCCGGACC
>JBEBGN010000131.1:0-8990 GCA_040081395.1 Longimicrobiales bacterium | reverse complement strand
CGAGCGGTATGCGAAGGGGGACCAGGTCGGCGTGGGCTGCTTCGTCGACTCGTGCCGGACCTGCGGCAGTTGCAAGGATGGACTCGAGAACTACTGCGAATCCGGAGTGCGGTCGACGTACGGGGGTGTCGAGGCCGATGGAACGACTCCCACGTACGGCGGCTACTCGACGCAGATCGTTGTGGATGAGCGCTTTGTCCTGAGGATTCCTGCGTCCCTGGACCCGGCTGGAGCCGCGCCGCTCCTCTGCGCCGGCATCACGACCTACTCTCCACTCCGTCATGTCGGGGTCACCAAGGGTACGCGCGTCGCGGTGATGGGACTGGGCGGTCTGGGTCACATGGGCGTGAAGCTCGCGGCCTCCTTCGGTGCCGAAGTCACCGTGCTGAGTCATTCCGCCTCCAAGAAGGCGGATGCGGAGCGACTGGGTGCGCACGATTTCGTACTCACCAGCGGGAAAGGTGCGCTCGCCCCCTTGGCCGGGCGTTTCGACGTCATTCTCGATACGATCTCTGCGGAGCACGACGTGAACGGGCCGCTGAACTGCCTGAAACGGGATGGCACGTTGATCATGGTCGGGGCGTCACCGACTCCGATTCCTCTGGCCACGTTCCCGCTCATCCGCGGGCGCCGAAGCATCATGGGATCCCTCGTCGGCGGCCTGCCCGAGACGCAGGAGATGCTCGATCACTGCGGGAAGCATGGGATCACGAGCGACATCGAGCAGATCACCCCGGCGCAGATCAACGGGGCGTTCGATCGCGCGGTTCGGGGGGACGTCAAGTATCGATTCGTGATCGACTGCACGAAGTTCTGAGCTGGCACCCATCAATCACCGCGGAGCGCGACAGCGGGCGACGTGCGCGACATGCGCCACGCGGGGTATACGCCGGCGAGTAGCGCCGCGATGACCGCCAAGGCGAGTGCTTGTACCAGGACCAGCGGCCCTACCTGCATGTCCAGCGTCCAGCCGAAGGACCGCTTGTTGACCACGAAGATCATGAGGGCGGACAGCGCGATCCCCATGGGTGCGGCGAGCGCGCCGGAGACGAGCCCCATCAGGCCGGTCTGCGTCATCACGAGTCGGCGCAGGCGGTTGGGCTCCAGGCCCCAGGCGCGCATCGCAGCCAGCTCGCGCTCCTGCTCGAGCTCGAGCGCCATGAGCGCCGAGAGCACGCCCACGAAGGCGACCATGAACGCCAGCAGTCGGAGTACCGAGGTCACCTGGAACGTGCGGTCGAATACCTCGAGCGATGAGGTGCGCAGGACGTCGTTGGTGCGAGCGAGCACGGTGAGCCCCGGCGGTACGCTCGTGAGCAGGTCCTGCACGACACCTTCCGAGTCGGCCCCAGGCGCGAGGAAGAGGGCGAGGGACGTCACGCCCGGGTCGTCGAAGAATCCGTCGTAGAGCGAGCGGCTCACGATGACGGCGCCCTGGTCGGACCCGTAGTCGAAGAAGACACCGAGGACCCGGATGTCCTGAGGGCCGGATGGGGTCGGCAGCGCGACGACGTCTCCGGTGGCGACTCCTCTCCGGAACGAAAAGGGCTCCGATACGATCGCGCCTTCGCCGCTCCGGAACGCCGACATGATCTGGTCCTCGTCGCCGTCGACGAAGTCGAAGGTCTCCGCACCGCGCGGATCGAGAGCGAGGGCGACCAGGCGGAACGCTCCTACTCCATCCACGATGTCGACGCCGCGGTAGGTGCTGTGACCTGCCACCTCCGGATGGGTCACGAATGCCGCCACGATGTCGGAAGGCAGCGTGCCGGTCGCACGCGACGCACCGGGTCCGGGAAGGGATACGTACACATCCGCTTGGAGCGTGGCGTCCAGCCAGCGGGTGAGCGTGCCTCGGAAGCTCTGGATCATCACGCCGAGACCGATCGTGACCGACACGGCCACCGCGAGCGCCGCGATGGCGGGTGCGGTGCGGCTCAGGGAACGCGTCACGCCGCGCGCGGCGACGAGCCCGAGCGACCCGGAGACCCTGCCCAACAGCGGCCGCAATGCGCCCACCAAGAGGACGGCACCCGCCGGCGTGAGCATCGCGAGTCCCCCGATCACGAAGAAGAGCGCGACGAAGCTCAATGCCAGGCTGCGGCTCGGAACGAGCAGGAGCAGGGCGCCCGCCGCTGCGGACCCGATGCCCAGCATCGCCAAACGCGGGAGGGCGGCGCGTGACTTCGCCTCGCGCTCCGAGCGGAGCATTGCCAGCCGGGGCTCGGCCGAAGCGGCTTCCAGGGCCGCCGGGAGCGCCGCCAGCAACGTGGCACCCACGCCGAGCGCGACGGCCTTGGCCACCAGCAGCGGCTCGATCCGGATCCCCTCGACCGAGACGGTGAAGTAGAGGTCGTTGATCGTGCGGGTGACGAGACGGACCAGCCCCCGTCCGAGCGCGACGCCCACCAACGCACCGATGGCGGAGCCCGCCGTGCCGATCCAGGCCGCCTCGGCGAGGATCGTCCGCAGGATCTCCGTCCGGGTGACCCCGAGTGCGCGCAGTCGCCCGAGCAGCGCGCGGCGCTGCACGACGGAAAACGTGACGGCATTGTAGATCAGGAACATGCCGAAGATCAGCGCCAGCAGGCTGAGCGCGGTCAGGTTGACGTCGAACGCGTCGATCATGCCCGCCATGGTCGCGGCGCGCGTACCTGCGGTGCCGAGCGTCACGCCCGGCGGGAGCAGAGCGCGGAGGCGGGGGAGCAGCGCGGCGGAGTCGGGCTCGGCCACCAGCAAGTCGATGCGAGAGAGCGTCCCCGTGACGCCAACCACGTCTTGGGCGCCCGAGATGTCCATCAGGAGCACGTCGGCGAGCCCGGCTCGGGCGAGATCGCTCGTGGGCTCGACGGTGCCTACGATGGGGAGATCCCACGCGCGCCCGCCCACGAGCACCGGGAGCGTGTCGTTGGCCCCGACACCGGCGCGCGCGGCCAGTGGAGCGGAGAGCACCACGCCGACGAACGTCGTCACGAATGCGCCCACGTCGAGCTCCGCCGACGGTCCTCCCACCACGAACGGGCGGAACGGACCCTCGGAGAACGGATCGACCCCGAGAATGCGGAGGGCCTGGCCGGGGAGGAGGGGGGACGACGCAAAGCCCTCCACGACGGGCGCCGCGGCCCGAATGCCCGCCTCGAGGCGTATGCGAGCGAGGAGGCCCTCGTCGATGCCGCCCGCATCGCCGGTGATCTGGTGGGTTGCACGGCCGGACACCGTCTCAGCGGAGACCTGGAACGCGCTCCGCGCGCTCCGCGTTGCGAGGTCGATGGAGAGCACGACCGCGACTCCGAGCGCGACGCCGACCACCGACAGGACCAGTTGCGCGCGATGGTGGAGCAGGTGACGCAGGCTCGACTTGGTGAGCAGCCTCACTTGGTGATCTCGAGCAAACGCCCATGGTCGAGTCGCAGCACGCGATCCATGCGCGACGCGAGTGCGCGCGAGTGCGTTACGACCACGAGCGTTCCCCGCTCCCCCTCGACCATCTCGGCCAGCAGGTCCGCGACCTGAGCGGCGCGGTCCTCGTCGAGGTTCCCGGTGGGTTCGTCGGCGAGCACGAGGGCCGGCTCGTGCACGAGCGCGCGGGCGAGCGCGACCCGCTGCTGCTCGCCGCCGGACAGCCGGTCGGGGAACGCGTCCGCGCGATCGGCGAGTGACACCCGCTCGAGCAGTCGGCGCGCTCGATGCGTCTCGGCTTCCCCGACCTTGCCCTTGAGCTCCAACGGAAGCAGGAGATTCTCGAGCACCGTGAGCGTCGGCAGCAGATTGAAGAACTGGAACACGAAGCCGATGTGGTCGCGGCGAAAGCGAGTGCGGCCCGTCTCGCTCAGAGACGTGAGGTCTTCGTTTCCGACGCGCACCGTACCCGCGTCCGGGAGGTCGATCCCCGAGATCAGGTTCAGGAGCGTCGACTTGCCGGAGCCGGAAGGCCCGAGAATGGCCACGCGCTCCCCGGCAGCCATGCGCATGCTCGCGCCGTCGAGCACGGCATGGGTGCGGCCCCCTTCCAGGTAGCTCTTGCGCAGGTCCGTGAGCTCGAGGCGGGGCGCACCGGCAGCAGTCCTTGAGGCGTCCGACATGGGCATGGCGAGGGCTGCGAGGGGGTCGCGCGAAGCTACCCGAGCGCCTGTCGCCGGCCAATGTGCGGGTGGCCCCCGCGCTGCCCCACGGCCTATCATGACCGAACCGGCGCGAAACCCGCGCCCAAAGGAGTGGTCGGAGGCATGATCGAGGACCTGCGCGGCAACGAGTCCTGGCGGATGTTTCGCATCATCAGCGAGTTCACCGAGGGGTTCGACCGACTCCACGACCTAGGGTGGGCGGTGTCGATCTTCGGGTCGGCGCGCATTCCGCCGACCGATCCCTACTACCAGACCACCGAGAGGCTCGCCGCTGCCCTGGCTGCCGAGGGGTGCGCCGTCATCACCGGCGGCGGACCCGGGATCATGGAGGCGGCGAACAAGGGGGCGCATGCCGCCGGGGTCGACTCGGTGGGGCTGAACATCCAACTCGCCCAGGAGCAGCATCCCAACCCGTACCAGAGCCGTCAGCTGTTCTATCGGTACTTCTTCGCGCGTAAGGTGACGTTCGTGAAGTACTCGATGGGATACGTCTGCATGCCCGGCGGGTTCGGCACGCTCGACGAGCTGTTCGAGGCGCTCACGCTCGTGCAGACGCACAAAGTGTATCCGTTCCCGCTGGTGCTCTTCGGATCGAGCTTCTGGGGCGGTCTCGTCGACTGGATCCGGGCGGAGATGGTGCCGCTCGGCACGATTCGCGCCGACGAGCTGGGGTGGATCACCGTCACCGACGACATCCCCGAAGTGGTGCGCATCATGGCGCAGCACCGCGACTTCAAGAAGAAGAAGATCGAGGAGGCGCGGGCGAAGAAGGCGGCGAAGGGCTAGTTGTTCGGCGCGCCGTTGCGGACCCAGGCTTCCAGGATGGCGATGTTGGCGGCGGAAGCCTTGGTCGAGTGGGGCCCGCAGGCGCCCACCTGGTCCGTCGGATTCGGGAGCATGAACCGCCAGAGGAAACTGAGGTCGCGGCCGGAGGTGCCGGTCGCGGTGCTGGCGCGGCGATAGCCTGAGGCGACGAGCGAGGCGTCACAGATCGGGTTCACGTTCGCCAGCATCGCATAGTTCTGCGCCGCCGTACCGCCGAGTGACAGCCCACTCGATCCCCCGCTCGTGCCGCTGTGGCACCCCGTGCAGGTGGGCGCCGTCGTCCAGATTGGATTCACGTGCGTCGTGAACGAGTACCGAGCCGTCCCCGTGAACGAAGCGGGCGTCCCGACGCCGGAGGCGGTCGCCGACAGTGTGTTCGCGTAGGTGCCCGTCGTACTCATGCTCGAGGTGTTGCCGAGTGTCCAGGACGTGACGGTCGCGAGTCCTGAAGCGTTGGTCGTCTGGCTGCCGCCCGTGATCGAGCCGCCGCCGCCAGTGACGGCGAACGTGACGCTCACATTCGCCACGGGGTTGTTGAACGCGTCACGGACGAGCACCTGCGGGTCCGTCGTAACCACGGTGTTCACGATCGTAGTCTGGTTGTTGCCCGCATTCACGATCACGTTGTTCGCAGCCCCCGCCGTCGCCGACGCCGTGAACGTCGCCGGGGTGGCGACTCCCGCAGCCGTCGCCGACAGGCTGTTGTTGTTGGTACCGGCGACCGTGCCCAGGGTCCAGGACGTGACGGTGGCGAGCCCCGAGGCGTCAGTCGTCTGACTGCCTCCGGTCACCGAGCCACCGCCGCCGGCGACCGCGAACGTCACGCCGACGTTGGCCACCGGGTTGTTGAACGCGTCGCGCACGAGTACACGCGGATCGGTGGCGACTGCGGTGTTCACGGTCGCGCTCTGGCTGTTGCCCGTGCTCACGATCACGCTGCTCGCCGTACCCGCGGTTGCCGAGGCCGTGAACGTCGCGGGGGTCGCAACGCCCGCAGCGGTTGCGCTCAGCGTGTTGTTGCTGGTGCCGGCGACCGTGCCGAGCGTCCACGAAGTGGCCGTCGCCGTGCCGTTGGCTGCGGTGAGGATGGCCGTTGTCGGCACGACCGCACCACCGCCGCCCGTGACCGCGAATGTCACCGATGCGTTCGCCACCAGGTTGTTGAACGCATCGCGGACCAGCACCTGCGGGTCGGTCGCGACCGCGGTGTTCACCGTGGCGCTCTGACCATTGCCGGCGTTGACGATCACGCTGTTCGCGGAGCCTGCCGTCGCCGAGGCAGCGAACGTCGCTGGGGTCGCGACGCCCGTGGCGGTCGCGCTCAACGTGTTGTTGCTGGTGCCTGCGACCGTGCCGAGCGTCCATGACGTTACGGTGGCCGTACCGTTGGTGGCCGTGAGGATGCCCGTCGTCGGCACGACTGCGCCGCCGCCGGCTGTGACTGCGAACGTCACCGACACGTTCGGGACCGGGTTGTTGAACGCGTCTCGCACGAGTACCTGCGGATCGGTCGCGACCGCCGTGTTCACGGTGGCGCTCTGGTTGTTGCCTGCGTTGACCACCACGCTGTTCGCGGCACCAGCGGTCGCGGACGCCGTGAACGTTGCGGGGGTTGCGACGCCGGACGCCGCGGCACTCAACGTGTTGTTGCTCGCGCCGGCGACCGTGCCGAGCGTCCACGAGGTGGCGGTCGCGGTCCCGTTGGCTGCCGTGAGGATGGCCGTCGTCGGCACGACCGTTCCACCGCCGCTCGTCACCGAGAACGTCACGGAGACATTGGCCACGGGATTGTTGAACGCATCGCGAACGAGCACCTGCGGTGCGGTCGCGACCGCGGTGTTCACGGTGGCGCTCTGACCGTTGCCCGCGTTGACGACGACGCTGTTCGCGGTGCCTGTGGTCGCCGATGCGGTGAACGTGGCAGGTGTCGCGACGCCGGCCGCGGTGGCGGACAACGTGTTGTTGCTGGTACCGGCGACCGTGCCGAGCGTCCAGGAGGTCACCGTGGCGAGCCCCGAGGCGTTGGTCGTTTGGCTCCCCCCGGTGACGGAGCCACCGCCCCCGGTGACGGCGAACGTCACGCTCGCGTTCGGGACCGGGTTGTTGAACGCATCACGCACGAGCACCTGCGGATCGGTCGCGACCGCGGTGTTCACGGTGGCGCTCTGGCTGCTGCCCGCGTTCACGATCACGCTGGTCGGGCTGCCCGCGGTCGCCGACGCCGTGAACGTGGCGGGAGTGGCGACGCCGGCCGCGGTGGCGGAGAGGGTGTTGTTGCTGGTGCCCGCAACCGTGCCGAGCGTCCAGGAGGTGGCCGTCGCGGTCCCGTTCGCGGCGGTCAGTACCGACGTGACCGGGACGACCGCACCGCCACCACCGGTGACCGCGAACGTCACGCCGACATTGGCGACCGGGTTGTTGAACGCATCGCGTACCAGCACCTGCGGCGCGGTTGCAACCGCGGTGTTCACCGCCGCGCTCTGGTTGTTGCCTGCGTTGACGATCACGCTGTTCGCGCTGCCCGCGGTCGCGGAGGCGGTGAGCGTGGCGGGCGTGGCGACGCCGGCGGCGGTGGCGGAGAGCGTGTTGTTGCTGGTGCCCGCGACCGTGCCGAGCGTCCAGGAGGTCGCGGTCGCGGTGCCGTTGGCGGCGGTCAGCACCGAGGTGACCGGGACGACCGTGCCGCCGCCGCCGGTGACGGCGAACGTCACGCCGACGTTCGCGACTGGGTTGTTGAACGCGTCACGCACGAGCACCTGCGGCGCGGTAGCGACCGCGGTGTTGACCGTGGCGCTCTGGTTGTTGCCCGCGTTGACGATCACGCTGTTCGCGCTGCCCGCGGTGGCGGAGGCGGTGAACGTCGCGGGGGTCGCGACACCAGCGGCGGCCGCCGAGAGCGTGTTGTTGTTGGTGCCGGCGACCGTGCCGAGCGTCCAGGAGGTGGCGGTCGCGATGCCGTTGGCGGCGGTCAGCACCGACGTGACCGGCACCACCGCACCGCCTCCGCCGGTGATTGCGAACGTCACGCTCGCGTTCGGGACCGGGTTGTTGAACGCGTCACGCACGAGTACCTGCGGCGCGGTCGCCACCGCGGTGTTCACCGTCGCGCTCTGGCCGTTACCCGCGTTCACCACCACGCTCGCAGTCGATCCCGCCGTCGCGGAGGCCGTGAACGTCGCGGGGGTCGCGACACCAGTGGCGGTCGCCGAGAGCGTGTTGTTGTTGGTGCCTGCGACCGTGCCGAGCGTCCAGGAGGTGACGGTCGCTGTTCCGTTGGCTGCCGTGAGCACCGACGTGACCGGGACGACCACGCCGCCGCCGCCCGTCACCGCGAACGTGACCGACACGTTCGCGACCGGGTTGTTCGATGCGTCACGCACGATCACCTGCGGCGCGGTCGCGACCGCAGTGCCTACCGTCGCGCTCTGGTTGTTCCCGGTCACGATCGAGATGCTCGCTGCGCCACCCGCTGTCGCGCTCGCCGTGAACGTCGCGGGGGTCGCGACGCCAGCTGCGGTGGCCGAGAGCGTGTTGTTGTTCGTGCCTGCCGCAGCGCCGAGCGTCCAGGAGGTGGCCGTCGCGGTCCCGTTCGCGGCGGTCAGTACCGACGTGACCGGGACGACCGCACCGCCACCACCGGTGACCGCGAACGTCACGCCGACATTGGCGACCGGGTTGTTGAACGCATCGCGTACCAGCACCTGCGGCGCGGTTGCAACCGCGGTGTTCACCGCCGCGCTCTGGTTGTTGCCTGCGTTGACGATCACGCTGTTCGCGCTGCCCGCGGTCGCGGAGGCGGTGAACGTCGCGGGAGTGGCGACGCCGGCCGCGGTGGCGGAGAGCGTGTTGTTGCTGGTGCCCGCGGCCGTGCCGAGCGTCCAGGAGGTGGCGGTCGCGGTGCCGTTCGCGGCGGTCAGCACCGAGGTGACCGGGACGACCGTGCCGCCGCCGCCGGTGACGGCGAACGTGACGCCGACGTTGGCGACCGGGTTGTTGAACGCGTCGCGCACGAGCACCTGCGGCGCGGTCGCGACCGCGGTG
>JBEBGN010000130.1:0-8997 GCA_040081395.1 Longimicrobiales bacterium | reverse complement strand
TCGGCCTCGGTCCTGAGCGCGGTCGGGAGGGCTGCCGCCACCGCTCGCGGCATGCGCGGACCACGCGGGGACGCCCGCGAGGAAGCCGAACGCATGCTCGGAATGCTTCTTGCAACCTCAGGTACTTCTTAGCCGAGGCACCCCTTCAAGCCGAGTTACGAGGAGCCCCCATGCAGCCACGCGGACGCAGGCAGGAACTGGAGACTCAGTGGGTAGAAGGTGAGTTGCTGGTCTACGACCTCCGCAGCCACTGTGCCCACTCCCTCCCCCCGCTGACCGGAAGGGTTTGGGAGTTGGCGGACGGGACGAAGGATGTGGCGACCCTGATGCAGGTGTTGAGCGAGCGCCACGAAATCCAGGCCAGCTCCGAAGCGGTTCGCGCCGCCCTCGAGGCCCTCGCTGCGACGGATCTCATGGATGGCGCCTCGGTGAGCGCGAGGGGCGTCAGCCGCGCCGACTTCATCCGCAACGCAGCGGCGGTGGGCTCTATTGGCCTGATGGGCGCCGCGACGATCAAGTCGATCATCGCGCCGACCCCGGCCGCAGCACAGTCGGATCTAGGGCAGTCGACCTGAGGCATGGAGGGATCTGCCCTCCCCCCATGGAACCAGGAAGCCCGGGCCGCGAGCGGCCCGGGCTTCTGTTTTTCGGCACCCCCGCGCAGGCCCCGATCACCGAAAGGGGGACCGTCCCGCGCGATGGCGGATCCACGCGCCGATCGTTTCGATCGACCGGTCCGCGGGAAGGTACTGATACCGTCTCAGGAGTGACCGCACACGCTCGGAGCTGACCCCGCGCTTCTTGGCGAACAGGACCAACGAGTCCACCTGCTCCCTGCGCTCGAGGAATCTGGTGACCACGTGGTACTGCGGACGAGCCCGGAAGTCGTGGATCAGGATCCGGCAGTCGTCCGGCGTGTTCAGGATGCTGCTGAGCGCGCATGCTACACGAAACCTGCCGTCGACCAGCACCAAGTCGTGATCGCTCGGCCGCGAGAAGACGCCCTGGGAGTAGGTCGGCCACTGGCGCTTCTTGGAATCGTCGACCGGGTACCCCCACTTGCTGGTGGCGCCGATATCGACAACGTGAAAGGTCAACCTACCCGCGACCTGCGCGGCAGCGACCGTGGCATGGGGGCGCAGGTGCTCGTCGATGTACGCACCCGACGAGTCGACGGAATCGATACGTCGTATCGACGGGACGCTCGCCGCATGGATCGTGCTGGCGCCGGCCCCGAACTCCAGGTAGCTGACGGCGCTACCGAGACATGCTTGCAGTAGCGCGAGTTCTCCGGCGGTCATGGCGTCGGCGGTGGGGAGGTCGCGGCCTCGCTCCGCCAGAAGTCGATCCCGCCCGACATCTGCCCCACATCGACGGACGCCACGCGCCGGAAGCCGGCGAGGTCGATCATCTCCACCGTGCCCGGCTCGGCACCGACCCCCTCCACCGACACGAAGGCGTACTTGTCGTCATCGCTGAGCGCGATCCCGTGGAGCACCGGCCGGATCGTTTCGACGGTGGCGAGCGCGCGGCCATCGGCGGTGCGGTAGAACGAGACCGCTCCGCCGCGGCGGTTGGTGGCGATCAGCGTGAGTCCGTTCCGGGTCGTGGCCAGGTTGTAGACGCCATCCCCCGCGGGAATTCTGCGGACGATGCTCCACCCCGCCACGTCGATCTCGACGATGTCGTTCGCCTGGTTGCACGCGACGTAGACGCGCCGCCCATCGGGCGAGGGAGCAGCCCACGTCGGGGAGCAACGCCCAGTCGACGCCGCCGACGCGGTGGTCCCGTGCCCCGTAGCGGGGTCGACCGAGAGAGCGTGCACCGTAGGCGCGCCAGCCATCCCGTGCTCCGCGCCCGGGGTGAGCATGAAGTGGCGGGAAATGAAGAAGCCCCGCGCGTCCATCTCGACCAACACGTCGTCCATCATGCATGTGGAGTAGTGAAAGCTGCCGTCGGGGCTCAGCCGCGAGCCGTGCGGCATCGTGCAGGTGCGGATGCGCGCGACCTCGAGCATCTCGGCCGTGCTGACGATCGACACGGAGGACGGCACCATGTCGCCGTACAGGTTGAAGTTCACGACGTAGGCGTAGAACCCGTCGGGGGAGATCTGCACGGAGGCGGGAAAGAGGCCCAGCTCCACGCGCCCGATCGGTCGGCTGTCGGCGGAGGCGAACTTCCACAGGTAGCCGTTGGGCACGCCGTGTGCTGTACTCACGTAGTAGGAGCCGCCGTCCGGCGACACGGCAAGCCCATGTGGCCCGTCCGGGTCCGCCGGGTGGAAGCCGACCTCGTGTCGCCGCTCCACGCGGCCCCCCTCAGGCCCGAAGCGGAGCAACTGGATCTCGTCGGTCGCCTCTGACGCGACGAACACGAGGTAGTCACGCTCAGGTGCCAGGGCGCTTTCCACGCCGCCTCCGCCGGAGCCCGTCGCGCACCCGGCTGTCGCGAAGGTCCAAGCGAGCACCACGACGCGCGTGAGCGCCAGGGCACGCTTCATGGCAGCAGAGGTCGTTCGGGTCGCAGCTGCATCCGTACGATCCAGAGTCCGCTGTGGATATCGTTCACGTAGGCGATGCCGTCCCGCACCACCACACCCCAGGTGTTCGCCGTGTTCTGGCCGCTCTGGTGCGCCTGCATGTCGGCGATGTTCACATGCACCATCTCGCGCTGCTGAGCCCGGAGGTCGCCCATGAGCTCGCCGGAGACGTCGAAGGTGCGGAAGCCCGCATTGTACGCGCCCATGTAGAGCGTGTCCCCCTCCACCCAGACGTTGTGCACGCCGCCATACTCGGGCTCGTACCAGGCCACGGACCTGGGCTGGTGGATGTCGGAGACGTCGAGCACCTGGAGGCGACCGTACGCACGGCCCGAGGCAGCATCGCGAGCACCCTGCACCCCCACCGCCGGGAAGACCTCGTCGGCAATGAACACATAGTCCCGGTGCCGCCAGGCCGTGTGCGTGCCACGGATGTACCCGCTCCCACCGGTGGCCTCCACCTGCCGGTAGAGGTCGGCCAGGTCGTACTTGTACTGGGAGACCAACTGCGGATTCATGGGGCTCCCGCCCTCGATGCCATTCCCCACGTCCAGGATGATCAGCCCCTCGTTCCAGTTGCTCAGATAGGCGAGTCCGTCCTCGATATCGATGTCGTGGAGCGAGCCCCCTGCCATCGGGCCCGGCGCGCGCCACCGTCCCACCTCGTGCGGGTTGTACGGGTCGTTGATATCGACCACATGCATCGCCCCGGTGCCGTTGTTGGTGAGGTAGACGTGCGTGCCGTACGGCTCCCGCTGGTAGATGAATGCCGAGTGCACACCGGCCGTCACGCCCTCGGTGAACTCAGCGATCACGCGTGGGTGCGCGGGATCGGAGAGCTCCGCGATGACGATGCCGTTCCGTCGATCCGCGGCGCTCTCCCGCGTGTGCACCAGGAATCGACCGTCGGGGGTCGTCATGACGTCGTTGACGCGCCGGGTGTTGGCGAGCAGCGAGTCAGTGACGACGGGCGCCGTAGGGTCACTCACGTCGACCGCGTACATGCGGTCTCCACCCCGCCCCGTCCCGAGGTAGAGGTTGAGGCCATTCGGGTGCAGCCAAACTTCCTCGGTCGTGAACGCGGTCCGCGGGAGTCGGCCCAGAACCTCGGCGGGGCGTCGCACGTCACGTGGCACGAGTTGGATGATGGCCGTCGCGCTGTGGGACCCGACATGGGCGACCACCGTGTACTGGCCACGCTCGTACCCCACGAAGCGACCGTCCTCGTCGATCATGCCGTTCCCGGGCGTGAAGCTCCACACGGGCGTGAGACCGGAGACCGCACGCCCGGCCGTGTCCCTCGCGTCGACCCGGAAGCGGATGACATCGCCGGTGCGGGCGTTGGTCGTCTCGGGCAGGACCGAGAACGACACCAAGGCGTCGGGGAGGACGGTGACATTGAGCGCTTCGCTCGCCGCCCCGGCACTCGCCGTGATCGTCGCTCGGCCAGGGGACAGTGCGGCCATGTTCCCTTCGACGTCGATCGCAACGACCCCCGGGGCGGAGCTGAGCCACGCGATGCGGTCGATGCGTACGTCGCCGTGGCGGGAAAGCGAGCGGGCCTGAAGGGGCATGCGTTGGCCCACCAGCAGCGTATCCACCGAACGCAGTATCTCGACGCGCGCTGCGGGGGCGGGCACCATGGCGACCTCGAAGGTGTGCACCACGGGGCGGGTCCCCGGGACCGTCGCGACCACCGAAACCGGAACCGTTCCCGTGGCCCCGGAGGTGAACAGACCGTCCTCCGCCACCAGGGATTCGAACCGCCCGCCTGCGGACACGAAACGGATGACGGCACCCGGGACCGGGTTTCCCTGCGCGTCCTGGGCGACCGCGCTCAGGCGCAGTGTGTCCTGGGCGTCGACGCGAGGTTCGGTCGGGGTGACGACGACCCTGGCGATGGGGGACGGGGGGAGTTGGGCGGGAGCTTGGGGGACCTGGACAAGTACGAACGCGAGGAGGGCAGATGCGAGCATGGGTCAGTGAACTCCCCGGGCAGCGGGAAATATGCATCAGCTACCCATGGGTTCCTCGCAAGGATCCCGGGCAGCCGGAACGCATGACGCACCTGATCGAGATCATCGAATGAGCAATGTCGCAGGGGTCGTGAAGCTTCGCGAAACGCTCGGGTGCCACGTATGTTGCTGAGCGAATTTGGGTACCGAAGAACCTCGGTCGTGGAGGGATCGACCCTAGTGCGCTCGAGGGCGCGACCATCGATCGTCGGCAGTGCGCGCTCTGTCACGGCGCAGAGAGCGTTCAGGGCCGCGCCCCGGCTGAGGAAGCAGGACCGGCCGGAGGGGTACGGATCCGTGGAACCTGGGACGCATCCTACCCATCCGCTCGCCCTACGCCCCCACGGTGTGGGACTACATCAACCGCGGCATGCTCCCTGCCGCTGGTGCAGCGGCCGAATCGCGACGCATGGGCGCCTCTCCCGGAGTGGGCACCGGGGCAGCCGAGGGTCCCGGGATATCCGCACTGACCGCGGGTCCGAGCGTCGGTCCCTGACGGGCTAGAAGACCGACCTGGGCCGCCACGATCATACACGTAGGCGACTCCCAGCGTGTTGGAGGGGCGTGCCCCCGCTAGTACCGTTGGGGCTGCGCGCGGGCACGGCTCGGGAGGGACTCTCGTGAACAACGACCGTCCGAAGGTCCTCATCTTCATCGTGGCCTATAACGCCCAGACCACGCTGCGCGACGTGCTCAGGCGGATACCGTCCGACTTGGCGCACGACGCCGACGTCGAGGTGCTCGTCATCGACGATGCTTCCACCGACCGGACCTTCGAGGTCGGCGTCGAAGCGGACCTCAGCGAGCTGGGCTTCAAGTTGACCACGCTCGTCAACCCCGTGAACCAGGGGTACGGCGGGAATCAGAAGATCGGGTATCACTACGCCATCGAGAACGGATTCGATGCGGTGGCGCTGCTCCACGGGGACGGTCAATACGCTCCCGAGATCCTGGGCACTCTGCTGCGCCCGGTGTTGAAGGGGGAGGCGGACGCCGTCTTCGGCTCGCGCATGATGGAGAGGGGCGGCGCTCTGCGTGGCGGCATGCCCCTCTACAAGTACGTCGGCAATCGGATCCTCACGTTCCTGCAGAACCGACTCCTGAACACCGCGTTCAGCGAGTTCCACTCCGGGTACCGGATATACCGCGTCGACGCCCTCAGGACCCTCCCGTTTTCGCTCAACAGCAACGATTTCCATTTCGACACCGAGATCATCATCCAGCTCGTGCTGTGGGGGATGAGGATCCGGGAAGTTGCGATTCCGACCTACTACGGCGACGAGATCTGTCGAGTGAATGGTTTGGCCTACGCCTGGAATGTGACGCGCGTGACCTGCCTAGCACGAGCGCAGCGATGGGGCATTCTCTCGCGACGGCAGTTCGAGGTGAAGCGAGCGGGCGAGTCGCCGTATCTACCGAAGCTCGACTTCGACAGCTCCCATCGACGGGCCTTCGAGCACGTGCAACCGGGCAGTCGGGTCCTGGATCTCGGCTGCGGGCCTGGCCACGTGGGGAGAGCGCTCAAGGAAACCAAGAGCTGTACGGTCGTGGGCATGGACCTTCCGAACGAATCGGCGGGCCGAGTGCTGGACGGTTTCGTGCAGGCCGACTTGAATCAGGGGATTCGAGGAACCGACGTTGGCGGGTACGACGCGGTCCTCGTCCTCGACGTGCTGGAGCACCTTTCCGATCCCGAGGACTTCCTCGATTCCGTCTATGAGAGCGCGGGCCGGTCCCCCGAGACGGCGATCGTCGCCACCACCGGGAACATCGGCTTCTTCGTGGTGAGGATGACCTTGTTCATGGGCGCCTTCAACTACGGCTCCCGTGGAATCTTGGACCGGACGCACACCCGCCTGTTCACCTTCGGGAGCTTTCGGCGCCTCTTCGAGGAGCACGGGTTCGACGTGTCACGCGTCGAGGGCATCCCCGCCCCGTTCCCTCTGGCCTTCGGACGGAACGCGGTCTCGAACGCCCTGCTGGGTCTCAACCGGGTGCTCATTCGGCTGGCCCCGGGACTCTTCTCGTATCAGATCCTCGTGCGCGCCCGCGCGCGGCCATCTCTGGCGTACCTCCTCACCCGGGCCCACGACGCGTCGGAGGCGAGGCGCGCGTCCCTCGAGGTGGAGTGAAACGTCTGCGCCGTAACGAAGGCCTGCTGTTTGCCTCCGCGTTTCTGGCCTTCGCCTGGTTCCACCAGGGCGGACAGTGGAATCAGAACGTCAGGTTCGCGCTCGTGCGGGCCATCGTCGAGGAGGGGAGCTTCTTCATCGACTCCCACCTCGTCTACCTGCCCACCTCGGCCGGCGGAGAGCGCTTTCAGCGCGCCGATGTCCGACAGGGCGAGTTCGAGTTCCAGGGGACGACGTTCGCGCTCGGGTGGATACAGCCCGGCGGATCGCTCATTCCGATCGCCGGCACGACGAGCGCGGGCGCCAGGGTCATCGACGCGAGCATCTCCTCGGTATCCGGCGACATCTCCTACTTCGACGGACACTTTCATCCCAACAAGGCCCCCGGCCCTTCCTTCATCGCCGTGCCCGCGTACTTCGCGCTCTATCATGTCGAGCGCGCGCTCGGTCTGGATCCGGACGAGTGGAGGACGCTCACGGTGAATGCCTGGCTCACCTCGGTGTTGACCGTCGCGTTGCTGTCGGCGCTCGGGATCGTGGTGTTCTACCGCTTGGCGCTGCGTGTGTCGAATGGGGACGAACGGGCCGCGGTCGTGGCGGCGCTGACGTTGGCGTTCGGAACGATGTTCTTCCCGTATGGCACAATGCTGTTCGAGCACAATCTCATCGCGGTGGCGTTGCTGGCCTCGTGGTATCTCGCCTACCGAGCTCGAGAGACCGTCGGCGATGCTCGGGGCCGCCTCGTGCTCGCCGGCCTCTGCGCGGGCTTCGCGCCGATCAGCAACTACATCATGGTCGTACCGGTGCTCATGTTGGGTGCCTTTGTCCTGAGCGCACGGAAGCCGCGCGGCTGGCTGTGGCTCGGCCTAGGGCTGCTCGGCCCCTTCCTCCTGATCTGCCTGTACAACCTCGTCAGCTTCGGCTCGCCGTTCGCATCGAACTACAGCTACATGAATCCCGGGTTCATCGAAGAGGGGGGCGTCCTGGGCGTCTTCGGCACTCCGAACCTCGGGGTCTTGGCGAGCATCCTGTTCTCCCCGTTCCGTGGGCTGTTCATCACGGCGCCGGTGCTGATCATGGGGGTCGTCGGACTCGCGCGCCTATGGCGCATCCGACCGCTGCGCGCGGACGCGCTGCTCTGCATGGGGATCTGCGTCTTCCTTCTGCTCTTCAACACGACGTTCAACGGTTGGCACGGCGGGTGGGCCGTGCTGCCGCGGTATCTCGGGCCGGCGATGCCCTTTCTCGCCTTACCGATCGTGCTCGCCTATCAGCAGCTGCCGAGGGCGACGCTCGCGCTCGCCGCCCTATCGACGGCGACCATGTTCGTGATCACGGCCGTGGACGCGCAGTCGCCGATCGGCATCAGCTCGGTGGCGTCGGCTCCGGGTCGGGCGCAGTGGACCTACAACCCCATGACGGAATACGAGCTGCCCCTGATGTTCACGGGGCGCGCCACCCCCCTGCTTCTCGAGGTCGAGCGGCTGGGTGGGGACCCTCGGATCCTCGCTACGGTCCGCGGTCCGGTTTCGGCGAACGCGATCGGTGTGTACGAAGGCGGCTTCTATCAGCGCTTCGGAGCCGAAGCTCCGCAGCCGAGCTGGAATTCGTTCAACGCAGGGGAACTGCTCTGGCCGCAAAGCCTCTGGAGCCTCCTTCCCCTCGTCCTGGTCTCAGGAGGGCTCGCGTTCGTGTTGGTGCGCCGGACGTCGCAGACCGCACCCAATCAGCCAAGCCTCCCTGCGGGGGCCTCGAGCTAGGGCGACTGCCCTCGCGAGTGCAGAGGCTGGACGTCGTCGAACCGCAGATTCTTCTCCCGCTTGATGGCGCCGTTCAGGGCCCATTCGCTCTCGAAGAGGACCATCGGGAGACCGTCCGCGTCCCGTACCAACTTCATGCCGATTCCCGCTGCCAGCTTGCCGATCTCCTTCTCGGGTCCGCGCACCCATCGGGCGGAGGAGAACGATAGCCGCTGCAGCGAGATCTCCGCTCCATATTCGCGCCGGAGTCGATCGACGAGCACCTCGAACTGGAGGCGACCGACGGCGCCGACGATGGGAACGGGGCCTGCGAGGGACTCGGAGTAGATGAGCAGGACGGTCCCTTCCTCGGCGAGATGCCGCAGGCCCTGGTCCAACTGCTTGCGCCGCATCGCGTCTTCCAAGCGTACCTGAGCGAAGTGCTCCGGAGAAAAGCGCGGCACGCCAGGATATTCGAGAGGCTCTGCGGCAATGGTGTCTCCCACGCGCAGATCGCCGCGGTCATGGATGCCGACGACGTCACCCGCCACCGCCGTATCGCCGTGGCTCCG
>JBEBGN010000291.1:0-2317 GCA_040081395.1 Longimicrobiales bacterium | reverse complement strand
TCCGTACCCCCGTTGGGCTCGAGCTCGAGCTGACCCACCCGTTCAGCCCCGCCGACCTGGAGGCCGTGCGCAACCTTCCACACCGCCGCTGGCATGGGGGGCGGCGCGTATGGATCCTCCCCGATGACGCGGAGACCCTCACGCGACTCGCCCAGATCTTCGGCTCCCGTCTGCTCGCGCCCGCACCACTGAGTCAGCCCGCCGGACACCCGCCACCCCAGATGCCCACTGCTGGCGAGGCTCCCCAGTCCGGCACCGGACTGAGGCCACCTGGGGCACACACCAGCCCGAAACCAACCGAGATCCCTCCGGCCCTCGCGACGCCCTCGACACTCGAACGCCTGCGCGAGGAGATGACGCTGCGGGGCCTCAGCCCGCGCACGCGGAAAATCTACCTGGCACACGTGCGGTACTTCCTGGACTGGGCCGGGGAACGCTCCGCCGACACGACCGCGCAGAAGGCGCGTGAGTACCTCGTGCACCTCGTGGAGGAGCGCGGTGCGTCGCGGAGCTTCCACACCCAAGCCGTCAGCGCGCTCAAGCTGCTGTTCGAACGGGTCCTTGCCGACCGCACGCTCGCGGAGGGCATTCCCCGTCCCAAGGTTGAACACCGACTCCCCAGCGTGCTCACCAAAGATGAGACCCTGGGGCTCCTCGACGCGATCAGGAACCCCAAACACCGAGCGCTCGTGATGATGCTCTACTCGTCCGGACTCCGCGTTGGCGAGGTCGTGCGCCTATGCCGCGAGGACCTCGATGTCGGGCATGGCCTCGTACGCGTGCGGCACGGCAAGGGCGCGAAGGATCGCATGACCCTGCTGTCCAAGCGGGCGCTCCTGGTGGTCGAGGCCTACGTGCAGGCCTTCCAACCCGAAGGGTGGCTCTTCCCCGGCGATCGACCCGAGCGCCACCTCACCGCCCGATCAGTCCAGCGCGTGGTGCACGACGCCGCGCGCCGCGCCGGAATCACCAAGCGGGTCAGCCCCCACACGCTGCGCCACTCCTTCGCGACCCATCTGCTCGAAGGCGGAACCGACCTCCGCTACATCCAAGAACTCCTCGGCCACTCCAGCAGCCGCACCACGCAGATCTATACCCACGTGACCGCCACCCGCCTGTCTGCCATCAAGAGCCCGCTGGACGAGTAGGAGGGACGACCGCACTACTTTAATAGACCGATACCGATGCATATTGACCTATTATAATAGTACGTCATTACAGCGTCCATCTCGATCAAGCCTAGGTCCACCATGGCATTCCGGCCCCTCAAGCTCAGACAACTCGACGAGGCCCTGCGCGGCGCACAGGCGTTGCGCAGCCGGCCCGCCCCCGAGCAGGGTTGGATCCGCACGGTCCGTGAGGCATTGGGCATGTCCCTGCGCCAACTGGCCCACCGAGCCAACCTCTCCAAGACGGCCGTGGCCAGCATCGAGCGAAACGAAGCGACCGGCGCCGTGCAGCTCGACTCCTTGGCCCGCCTGGCGGACGCGATGGACTGCGAGCTCGTCTACGCCGTGGTCCCCCGCGGCTCCCTGCGGGAGGTGATCGAGCAACAAGCATCGCTCGCCGCGGAACGCATGGTGAGTCGGGTGGCCAGCTCCATGGAGCTGGAGGCACAGGGCACGCCACGAGCAGAGCGGGACCGGCTCATCGAGGAGCTGGCGAGACGCATGACCCAAAGACCGTCCGAGATCTGGGATGCGTGATGAGCCCGATCCGGACGGCACGACTCCGGTGGACGCCGATGAAGCCGCCGACCTGATTCCCCCGCACGTCCACCGTCGAGATGAACTGAACGCCTGGGAGCAGGCAAACATCGTCAGGGCGGCCGAGTGGGTTCAGCGAACGCGCAAGCCCGCGCTGGACGAGTCAACCATCCGTGAACTCCACCGCCGGATGTTCGACGAGACCTGGCGGTGGGCCGGACACTACCGGACCAGCGACAAGAACATAGGAGTCCACTGGCCCACGATCCCCGAGGAGGTCAGGAATCTCGTCGACGACGGAGCCTACTGGCTCGAGCATGCCACGTACTCCTACGACGAGGCCGCCATTCGCCTCCATCACCGGCTCGTCCGCATCCACCCGTTTGCGAACGGCAACGGACGGCACGCCCGTCTCTGGTGCGACCTGCTACTCCGGCAGCACCGCCGCCCCCTTCTCGAGTGGGTCCCGGGGCCCCTAACGCCCGGCGAGGCACGGGAGCGGTATCTCCGCGCCCTCAGAAGCGCCGATCGGGGCGACCTCGCCCCCATGCTCGACCTCTACCTGAAGGGTCGGTGAGCCCAGCCCCCGCCAGTCTGCCCTTCACACACAC